>JAMFST010000742.1 GCA_026225435.1 Labilithrix luteola | reverse complement strand
GGGCAGGCGGGGCGGCTCGGGATGGGCCTGGGCGTCGCCTGGATGTCCTGCTGCGGGGCGTGCTTCGCGCTGTTCCCGCGCTTTCTCATCGGCATCTTCACGACCGATCCCCAGGTCATCGCGCTCGGCGTCGCGCTCCTGCGCATCGCCGCCGTCTTCCAGCTCTTCGACGGCCTCCAGACCGTCGCGCTGGGCGCGCTACGCGGCGTCGGCGACGTGCGCCTGCCGTTCCTCTTCGCGGTCATCGCCTACTGGGTCGTCGGGCTGCCGCTCTCGCTGGTGCTCGGCTTCGGTCTTCACTACGGCGCGGTCGGCTTCTGGTGGGGTCTCACCCTCGGGCTGGTGATCGCCGCCGCGCTCCTGTCCTTCCGCTTCGACCGCCTCGTCCGCCGCCCCGTCGCGCGCGTCCGGGCCTGAGCACCTCCGAGGCGACTCAGGCCACGCATTCTCCTTCGGTCGTCTCCGGCGCGAAGGCTTGCGTCTCGCCGAGGTCGATGAAGTCGTCTGCGGTCGCGTCCTTCTCGTCCATCTTCTCGAGATCGGCCACCGCCGCCTTGAGGGTAGGCATGGGAGCGCGGGCGAGAAAATCGGTCATCGACTCGGTGCCGTCCCCCTGAGATTTGTACAGGGCGATGAGCCGGCGGGTGGCCGCGGCCACCTTGCGCGCGGGGATCTTGGCGATGAGCCGGCCGAAGCGGGCGCCCTCGCCGTTGGGGCCACCGCCGCTGCCGCCGACGAGCACGTGGTACTGCGGCACCGGGCGACCGTCGATCTTGCGCAGACCACCCTGGAAGCCGAGGCCGGCCACGTGGTGGAGGCCGCAGCCGTTGGGACAGCCGCTGACCTTGACCACCAGCGGCGCGCTGTCGAGCAGGGCGCGCTCGTTCTGCACGCTCTCGTTGAGCACGCGGGCGAGCCCACGTGACTGCGTGACCGCGAGCTTGCACGACTCGGCCCCGGGGCAGCTGGTGACGTCGCCGAGCGAGTCGGGATCCGGATCGGAGAGGCCGACGCGCTTGAGCGCTGCGTAGAGATCCGCGACGCGCTCGGTGCGCACCCAGCGCAAGAGGAGGTTCTGCCCCGGCGTCGTGCGGACCTGGCCGTCGCCGAAGGCGAGCGCGATCCAGGCGATGGCCCGCAAGCGCCCGCTCGACAGATCACCCAGCGGGACGGTGACCGTCACCGCCGAGTAGCCGGCCTGCTTCTGCGGCTGGACATTCGTACGGAGGAAGCGCTCGCCGCGCGGATCGCCGATGGTGGGGAGGAAGGACGGCACCAGGCCCGGGCCTCGCGGGGCGTCCTTGGCGAGGAGCGCGTCGAGCTCGCGCAGATCCGCCGTCGCCGGCGGCGACGGGGGCGCGGTCTCTTCCGGTGGGCTCTCCGCATCGAAGGGGAGCGCGCGCACCTGGCCGTCGGCGCGGACGATCTCCAGCTGCTCGTGGACGGCAGCCTTGAACGCGTCCCACCCCATCTGCTTGATGAGGAACTTCATCCGGTTCTTCTTGCGGTGCTCGCGATCGCCGCGGGCGTTGAAGACGCGGAGCAGCGCCTCGGCGACGGAGAAGATGTCGTTGGCCGGGAGGAAGGCGAAGAGCTCCTTGCCGTTCTGGCTCCACAGCGCGGTGCCGCCGCCGACGGTGACGCGGAAGCCGCGGCGACCGCCCGGCTCGCCGTTCTCGCGCGCCGCGTGCCAGCCGACGTCGTTGACCGCCGCGTAGGAGTGGTCCTTGCCTCCGCCCGTGAAGGCGATCTTGAACTTGCGCGGCAGCCCGGAGGCGAGCGGGTGACGGAGCAGGAAGCGGGTGAGCGCGTCCGCGTAGGGGGTGGCGTCGAAGGCTTCGTCCGCGGCGACACCGGCCGACGCGCTGGTGGTGATGGTGCGCACGGCGTTGCCACAGGCCTCGCGCGTCGTCATGCCGACGTCGGCGAGATCCTGCATCGCCGCGCCCACGTTGGACAGCTCGAGGAAGTGCAGCTGGAAGTTCTGCCGCGTGGTGATGTGGGCGAAGCCGCGCGAATAGCGGTCCGACACGTCGGCCAGCGCCTCGAGCTGCGGCGCGGTGAGGATGCCTTGCGGGATCTTCGCCCGCAACATCGCCAGCGTCCCTTCCTGCCGCTGCCCGTAGGTGCCCTGCACGAGGCGGAAGGCGCGCCAGGCGTCGGCGTCCATCTCCCCGCGTTCGTAACGCTCGAGGGTCTCGACGAAGCGGGTCACGTCGGCAGAGTCGGCGAAGCCGAGGTGCGCGCGTCCGAGGGTGCTCACGTGGGTGGCCATGATGATCCGATCTCTTTCGTGCCTGCTTCGGGTGCTCTCAGGCGAACGCCGGCACGGCCGGCACCGCTTCACTGCTCTCTGCGCCCGTCGCGATCGCATCGGCGAGCGAGACGACCTCGCCCAGGACGAGGAGCCCGGGAAGGTGACGACGATCCTCGGGGAGCGCGACCTGGGCGAGCTCGCCCAGGGGGCCGCGCCAGGACCAGGCCTCCGGCGTGGTCGCGCCGAGGACGACGGCGGCCGGAAGACGCGTCGGCCAGTGATGCTCGGCGAGGAACGCGGCGAGCGATGCGCGCTCGCGCAGCGACATCATCAGCACGACGGTGACCGCGCCGGGTGTCAGTGTGGCGAGCACCGCGCGGCAGGGCTCGGCCGGCGTGGCCGAGAGCACCAGGAAGCCGGGCGTGACCTGGCGATGGGTGACGGGGATGCCCACCGAAGCGGGGCCGGCGATGGAGCTGGAGAGGCCGGGAACGATCTCGACCGCCACCCCGGCCTCGCGACAGGCGATGGCTTCCTCGCCGCCGCGTCCGAAGACGAACGGGTCGCCGCCCTTCAGCCGGACGACGCGCTTGCCGGCCTGCGCTCCGCGGATCATCAGGCGGCAGATGGAGGCCTGGGTGATGGAGGGGAGCGCCGCGCGCTTGCCCACGAAGAAGCGCGAGGCCTTCGCCGCCAGGGCGACGACGCGCGGGTCGACGAGCGCGTCGTAGAGGACCAGATCCGCTTGCTCGAGCGCGCGGACGGCGCGCACGGTCAGCAGATCGGGATCGCCCGGACCCGCGCCCACCAGGGTCACGCTGCCGCTCATGTCGTCACCTTCTCCACGGTCTCTCCACTGTACAACGCGGTCAGCGCGGCGAGCAGGCGCGGTCGGCGCAGGGCAAACGGCGTCTTGTCGGCCTTCCACACCGCTCGCTCGGTGCGCGCGACCTTGACCCACTCGTCGAGATCCGCCGGCAGCAGCGCGTCGAGCCCCTGGCGCAGGAGGGAGACGAGCGCCGGGGCCACGCCGTCCGACGACAGGGCGAACGTGAGGGGGCCGCGTCGCAGGCAGGCCGCTCCGATGGCGCTGCAGTTGGCAACGTCGTCCACCGCGACGACGAAGCGCTGCCGCTCGTCGGCGGCGAGGCGCACCTGGCGGTTCACCTCCGGCGGCGCGGCGGCGATCACCAGCCACACGCCGTCGAGATCGGCCGGCTCGAAGTCGCGCAGGTGCACCGTCTCGGCGACGGCGTGCAGCTCGGCGCGGACCTGCGGCGCGACCACGCGCACCCGCGCTCCGCTCTCCACCAGCGCGCAGGCCTTGTCGCAGGCGACCGGACCGCCACCGACGACCAGCACCAGGCGCCCCTCGAGATGGAGGAAGAGCGGATGGGCGCTCACGCCGACCTCCGCGGGTGCAGACCGCACTCCTTGTTGCTGGGATCTTCCCACCACCAGCGACCGGCGCGGACGTCCTCGCCCGGCGCGACGGCGCGTGTGCAGGGGGCGCAGCCGATGGAGGGGAAGCCGGCGCGGTGGAGCGCGTGCGTGGGCACGCCGTGCTCCTCGACGAAGGCCCACGTCTGCCGCTCCGTCCAGCTGGCCAGCGGGTTGAGCTTCCACAAGGGGCGCGGCGCGCCGGAGGCGTCGTGCGTGGTGTCCCGCTCGACCACGCCGAGGTTGCTGCGGGTGACCGACTGCTCGCGGCGCATGCCGGTCGCCCAGGCGCTGGCGCCGGACAGAGCGCGGCGCAGCGGCTGCACCTTGCGGATGTCGCAGCACTCCTTTCGCGCGTCGACCGACTCGTAGAAGCTGTTCCACCCCTTGGTGCGCACCAGCTCCTCGACCTGCGCGGTGTCGGGCGCGTACATCTCGAAGACGACGTCGTAGCGCGAGCGCACCCGGTCGGCGAGGTCGTAGGACTCCTGGTGCAGGCGGCCGGTGTCGAGGAGGAAGACGCGCGGCTTGACGCCCAGGTCCTTGCCGGCGCGCGCTGCCTCGTGGATCACCACCATGTCCTCGACACCGAGGCTGCAGGCGATGCGCAGCCCGTCGCCGAAGCGCTCGAGGGCGAAGCGAAGGACGTCGTAAGGCGCCCCGCCGCCGATCTGTCGGGTCAGCTCGTCGAGCTCGTCGGTCATGGCAGCGATCCTCCCGCGAGGGAAGGTAGCGCGCTCGACTCCGGCGGCGGGGCTGCGCTCGGCACGGCCGGGTCCACCGGATCGGGTCGACGACCACCGTGGCGGTACCAGTAGACCTGGGCGAGCAGCGCCAGGCGGAGCGTGCAGCCGAGGATGAAGCCCCCCGTGAACACCGAGTTGCTCACGAGCATCGAGTAGCTGAGCGCGAGGACGCGGCCGCAGAAGTTCAGGCCGGGGAACAGGTAGCTGATCTCGTCGGCGCGCTTCAGCCGGTACAGACGCAGGAGCTGCGGCGCGTACGACCCCTCGATCGCGATGACTCCCGCCGTGCCGAGCATCCACGTGAAAGACGACATTCCGACGGTATAGTGGACTTCCATCCGCTATGCTAGACGATGCTTGACGGGATGCGTTAGCTCGCGGTGGGCGGCAATCTCTCGAGGTGAGCCTACATGGGACGTCTTTCGCCGGAGCTTGACGCGCTCGAGAGTGACGCGATCTTCATCATACGAGAAGTTGTGGCGACGCGCGAGCGGCCGGTCATCCTCTTCTCCGGCGGCAAGGACTCCATCCTCTTGCTTCACCTGGCGCGCAAGGCGTTCGCGCCGGCGCCGCTGCCGGTGCAGGTGATGCACGTCGACACCGGGCACAACTTTCCCGAGGTGCTCGCGTTCCGCGACGAGTACCTGGCGCGCCTCGGCGTGCCGCTGGTCGTGGCCAGTGTGGAGGAGTCGATCGCCCGTGGGCGGGTGGTCGATCCGAAGGGGCCGCGCGCGTCGCGCAACGCGCTGCAGAGCGTGACCCTGCTCGACGCCATCGCCCAGCATCGCTTCGACGTCGCCTTCGGTGGCGGCCGTCGCGACGAGGACCGCGCCCGCGCCAAGGAACGCATCGTCAGCGTGCGTGACGAGTACGGCCAGTGGGAGCCGAAGAACCAGCGCCCCGAGCTGTGGTCGCTGTACAACACGCGCATCAAGAGCGGCGAGCACCTGCGCGTGTTCCCCATCTCCAACTTCACCGAGCTGGACGTGTGGAGCTACCTCCACGCCGAGAAGCTGGACGTCCCGACGATCTACTTCGCGCACCAGCGCGACGTGTTCCTCCGCGACGGGATGCTCTACTCCGCCTCGGCGTACGTCACCCAGGGGCCGGGCGAGGAGACGGTGTCCACCACCGTCCGCTTCCGCACCGTGGGCGACATGACCTGTACCGGCGCGGTCCGCAGCACCGCGCGCGACGTGGGTGCCATCCTCGACGAGGTGCGCGCCGCGACCCTGACCGAGCGAGGCGCGACCCGCGCCGACGACCGCGCCACCGAGGCGGCGATGGAAGACCGCAAGCGAGAGGGATACTTCTGATGAGCAGCAGCGAGAGCAGCAACGCGACGACGTCGAGCAGCGGTAGCGCGCCCCTCTGTTGCGCCACCGCCGGGAGCGTCGACGACGGGAAGAGCACGCTCATCGGGCGGCTCCTCTACGACACCAAGACGCTCATGCGCGATCAGCTGGAGCACGTCGAGGACGTGAGCCGCCGGCGTGGCCTCGGGCGCACCGACCTGGCGCTGCTCACCGACGGGCTGCGCGCCGAGCGGGAGCAGGGGATCACCATCGACGTCGCCTGGCGCTACTTCGCCACGCCGCGGCGGCGCTTCGTCCTCGCCGACTCGCCCGGTCACGTGCAATATACACGAAACATGGTGACCGCGGCCTCGCACGCCGACGTCGCCATCATCCTCGTCGACGCCCGCCGCGGGACGACGGAGCAGACGCGCCGCCACCTCTTCGTCTCGCGCCTGCTCGGCGTGCCGCACGTGGTCGTCGCGGTGAACAAGATGGACCAGGTGGACTTCGCCCACGACGTCTTCGCGCGGATGCGCGACGAGATCACCGGGTACGCGGAGGAGCTGGAGCTGCCGCGGCCGCGCGACGCGGCACGGTGGACCTTCGTGCCGGTCTCGGCGCTGCACGGGGACAACGTGGTCGACCGCTCCGCGGCGATGCCCTGGTACGACGGGCCGACCCTGCTCGCGCACCTCGAGTCGCTGCCGACGGCGGCGGCGCTGGCCTCGCTGGAGGCGGCGGGCGGGACGCCTCGGGTGGGGGCGCGCTTGCCGGTGCAGCTGGTGC
The DNA here is from genome assembly GCA_026225435.1 of Labilithrix luteola. Taxonomy (GTDB): domain Bacteria; phylum Myxococcota_A; class Polyangia; order Polyangiales; family Polyangiaceae; genus JAMFST01. Next base: position 446 of record JAMFST010000742.1, on the reverse strand, counting down.
TCCGTCCGCAGAGCGCGAGCCACCCGGACTTTCGCGGGTTCGCCGGGCGCCTGGAGATGGGGACCTTGCGGGTCGGGCAGTCGCTGGTGGTCGCCTCGTCGAGGCTCGGCTCCGTCATCACCGGGTTGCACCTGGGCGGAGCGCCGATCGACGAGGCGCGCGCCGGGGACTCGGTCGTCGTGGAGCTGAAGGACGAGATCGACATCTCGCGCGGGGATCTCCTCGTGGGCGAGGATGGCCCGGCGCCGCGTGCGGTCCAGGAGCTCGAGGCGGACGTGGCCTGGCTCAACGCACGCCCGGCGGCGGTGGGCACTCCGTACATCGTCAAGCACGGCACCCGCGAGGTGAAGGGGGAGATCGCCAGCATCGACGCGCGCTACGACATCGCCTCGGGACGCGCGACGGGAGACCTCGGCGCGGGCGCGGCGATGAACGAGATCGTGCGG
>JAMFST010000078.1 GCA_026225435.1 Labilithrix luteola | reverse complement strand
GAAGCGCGCCACCAGCTCCGGGTGCTCCGGGAGGGCGTCGAGCACGTCTTCCAGCAGGCGGCCGAAGCCGAACACGTCGTCGGTGAAGGCCGCGGCGCCACCGGCCAGGCGCTCGGGGGCGACGTAGCCGAGGCTCCCCGGGGGGCTCACCTCGCCGGCGCGGCGGGCGATGCCGAAGTCGGCGAGGAGCGGGCGGCCGGTGCTGTCCAGAAGTACATTGGCGGGCTTGACGTCGAGGTGCACCCAGCCGCTGGCGTGAGTGCGTGCGAGCGTCTCGGCCAGCGGGAGGAGCCAGCGATCGAACGGCACGAGGCGCTCGGCGACGCTGGCGCCACGGCTGCTGCCGCCGCCGCCGCGCAGAGCGGTCTTGAGCGCGCCGCGAGCGGCCCACTCGAGGGCGATCCAGCCGTGGTCCGGATCGGCGTCGAACACGCGTGGGACGCCCGGGCCGGCGAGCGCGCTGGCGACACGTGCCTCGTGGGTGAGCTGGGCCCGGTCGCGCGCCGGCTGGTGGTACACCTTGAGCGCCACGCGCCGGCCGAGCTCGCGGTCTTCCGCCTCGTAGACCGCGCCGGCCCCTCCGCGGGCCACCTCGCGCAGCAGGATGAACGGCGCGTCCGGGTCGCGGGCCACGATGGTGTGATCGTCGCCGCGCGGGTTGCGGGTGGGGTCGCGCGACAGACCGAGCGCCGCCAGCCAGCGGCGGTGTCGCTCGCGGGCACCGGGGTGGTCGAGATCGCGTGACAGCACGCGCTCGGTGAGCGCCAGCGCCGCGGGCAAGGCGCCGCGGTCGGCGTGGAGATCGGCGGCGAAGAGCAGCGCCGGCGAGCTCGGATCGGACGAGAGCACCTCCAGCGCCTCGGTCGTCTCGCCGCGATCGGCGAAGGCGGAGGCGAGCGCCAGGTCGAGGCGCGCGGGGAGGTGACGGACGCGGCGACGCTCGGCCAGCGCAGCGACGGCGCGCCCCTCGTCCGGTGTCGCCCGCAGGCCGCGCAGGAGCGCGAGCGCTTCCTCCTCGGAGATTCCGCCGGGCGCGCCGACCGTCACCAGTCGGGCGAGGGTGGCCGCTTGATCCAGCCGCGACGGTCGCGATGCTCGGGTGGGGTCGCTCGCATCGGTTCCGCCGGGCGCCTTCGCCTCGCTCGTGGCGTCCTCTCCGTCCAGCGGATCGGCCACGTCGATGACGAGCTTGCGCATCCAGTCGCGCCAGCTCACGGCGTCCGCGCTCCCAGGATCTCGAGCACCGCGGGGATGCCGCGCGCATGCGCCACCGCGTCGCCGACGAGCAGGGTCGTGCGCATCGCCAGCTCCACGTCGCGGGCGTAGGCGCGGGCGCCGATCGCCTCCTCGCACACCAGCTCGAGCCACCCGTCGTGCGCCGCCTCGAGCGACCATCCTTCGGGCAGGTGCGCCGCGCCGAGCGGCGCGAGGAACACGGTGCCGGCGAGCTCGATGTCGAGAGCGTCGGCCATCGCGGAGGAGACGCGGACCCCCAGCGGCACCTCCTTGCCGAGCATGAGCGACAGCCGATCGCCGTTCTTCGGCACCGGGTGGCGACCGCCGATGTTCATCCCGTGCAGCTGCGTCCCGTTGCGGCTCCCGAGGTCCTCGACGTAGGCGGTTCCATCCGGTTCCCGCCCGATGCGCACGTGCTGCCGGCTCACCGCGTGCGACGGAACCGCCAGCGCGACGCCCGCTCCCGTCGTCCGCCCGACGATGATCTCCGCGCCGAGCGCGAGGCTGAAGGTGCGCGTCCCCACCTCGGTCTGCAGCCGCACCTCCAGCGTCGGCCCCAGCGCGCGCCGCGTCCGCAGCAGCGAGATCCGCTCGCGCAGGGCGAAGTCGTCGGGGTGCTCGCGCAGCCGCGCGTCCGCCAGCTCCAGCGCCTCGCGCCGCCGGCCGCAGGCGATCAGGAGATCGATCTCCGCCTGCGCCTGGTGGTGCACGCGATCGCGCCGGCGCCGGTCGGCGTCCTCGGAGAGCAGGTCCTCGAGATCGTCGACGCTCCCCGCCGCCGCCAGCGCGCGCGCCTGCCCCTCGACGTTCCCGGTGCGGGCGAAGGCCGCGGCCGCCTCGCTCGGCTTGCCGACGTCCTCCAGCTCGCGCGCCGCCTCGAGCATGTCGTGACGACCCGCAGCCGAGAGCGCTCCGTCCCCCGCCAGCGCGATCATGAGCAGCGCTCGCTTCTCGCGCGCCGCCCGCCGGGTGGGGCTGTCCTCCGGCGCCGTGGCGATGGCCTGCACGTAGTGCGGCAGACGAGCGCGCGCCTCCGCCTCGCCGTCGCCGCGGAGGATCATCACGCGGGCCGCGTCCTCGGTCCGCTCGGCCTCGACGTAGAGCTCGGCCGCCAGCACGAGGTCGCCTTGCATCTCGGCGCGTTGAGCTCGCCGCGCCAGGGCAGCGGCTCGCCCCCCGAAGATGTTCGCAAGCCAGGTCAACCCGAGATCACCACCTGGGGACCGATGCTACCAAACGCGGCGCGCCATTCGCGACGCGTACGCGCTTCGGTAAGCGCAATGCGGACATGTGCGGCCACGTCGTTGACCGTTTCACCAGGTGTCGCGAGCTTGACGGGCAGAGCCACACGTTCGACCCTGCTCCCCAGCACTTTTCTCCGGAGACGGCATGGCCAATTCGAATCGCCTGGGCGAGCTACTGGTTCGAGAGAAGCTCATCTCTCTCGCGCAGTTGCGCACCGCGCAGGAAGAGCAGCAGCGCGCCGGGACCAACCTCGGCTACACGCTCGCGAAGCTCGGTTACATCTCGGACACCGAGATCACAAATTTCCTCAGTCAGCAGTACCGCGTCCCGACGGTCAATCTCGAGGAGTACGAGATCGACGCGGACATCCTCAAGCTCGTCTCCAAGGAGCAGTGCGAGAAGCACCGGGTCATCCCGGTCTCGCGTGCCGGCAGCTCGCTCATCGTGGCGATGGCCGACCCGACGAACCTCAACGCCATCGACGATCTGAAGTTCCTCACCGGCTACAACATCGAGCCGGTCATCGCGTCGGAGACCGCGATCGCGACGGCGGTCGATAAATTCTACAACCAGGGCCCCTCGTACGACGAGGTCATGGCCGGGTTCGACGAGGAGGAGATCGACTTCAGCGGCGACGAGGAGGAGTTCAACGTCCTCGAGCTGGAGAAGCAATCGGCCGACGCGCCGGTCGTCCGTCTCGTGAACATGATCTTGCTCAACGCCATCAAGAAGGGGGCGAGCGACATCCACATCGAGCCGTACGAGAAGAAGCTCCGCGTCCGCTACCGCGTCGACGGCGTGCTCCTCGAGGAGATGACGCCGCCGATGAAGCTGAAGGCAGCCATCGCCAGCCGCGTGAAGATCATGAGCAGCCTGGACATCGCCGAGCGGCGCTTGCCCCAGGACGGTCGCATCAAGCTGAAGATGGGCAAGGGGCGGGAGATGGACTTCCGCGTCTCCGTCCTGCCGACGCTGTGGGGCGAGAAGATCGTCATGCGGCTCCTCGACAAGGGGAACCTGCAGCTGGACATGACGAAGCTCGGCTTCGACCAGAAGCCGCTCGACGACTTCCTGTGGGCCATCCATCAGCCGTGGGGCATGGTGCTCGTCACCGGCCCAACCGGGTCGGGGAAGACGACGACGCTGTACTCGGCGCTCTCGGATCTCAACAAGACGGCGCACAACATCAGCACCGCCGAAGATCCGGTCGAGTACAACCTGCACGGCATCAACCAGGTGCAGATGCACGACGAGATCGGGCTCAACTTCGCGATGGCGCTGCGCGCCTTCCTGCGACAGGACCCGGACATCTTGATGGTCGGCGAGATCCGCGACTTCGAGACGGCGGAGATCGCGGTCAAGGCGGCGCTCACGGGCCACATGGTGCTCTCGACGCTGCACACCAACGACGCGCCGGCGACCATCTCGCGCCTGCTGAACATGGGCGTGGAGCCGTTCCTCATCACGGCCAGCGTCAATCTCGTGCTCGCCCAGCGCCTTGCTCGCAAGATCTGCGTCGACTGCAAGCAGCCGGCGCCGCCGATGGATCAGACCGCGCTGGTCGAGGTGGGGCTCACCCCGGCGCAGATCCACGGTGCCAAGCTGATGAAGGGGGTCGGCTGCCGGACCTGCAACGACACCGGGTACAAGGGGCGCATCGCGCTCTACGAGGTCATGCGCTTCACCGAGCAGCTGAAGGAGATGGTCCTCCAGGGCTCGTCGACCGCGGAGCTGAAGGCCGCAGCCATCAAGAGCGGCATGATGACCCTGCGCATGAGCGGCATCCAGAAGGTGCTCGACGGTATGACCACGACCGAAGAGATCCTTCGCGTCACGATGTCTGACTAAGGAGAAACATCGCCCCATGATGCAAGCACCGCCCCAGGAGCTCCGGATCACCCTTCATCAGCTCCTCAAGGCGATGATCGAGAAGGGCGCGAGCGACATGCACATCACCACCGGCACGCCGCCTCTGTTGCGTGTCGACGGTGACGTGGTGCCGCTCAAGGTCCCGCCGCTCAGCGCGATCGACTCGAAGCAGCTCTGCTACTCGATCCTCAGCGAGGAGCAGAAGATCCAGTTCGAGCGGACCAACGAGCTCGATCTCTCGTTCGGCGTGAAGAACCTGTCTCGCTTCCGCGCCAACATCTACGTGCAGCGCGGGGCGGTGGCGGGCGCCTTCCGAACCATCCCGTTCAAGATCCTCAACTTCGACGACCTGGGGCTCCCGCAGGTGGTCGCGGATCTTTGTAACCGACCGAACGGGCTGATCCTCGTTACCGGGCCGACCGGCTCGGGGAAGAGCACCACGCTCGCTTCGATGATCGACAAGATCAACAGCGAGCAGCGGCTGCACATCATGACCGTCGAGGATCCCATCGAGTACGTGCACCCGCACAAGCTCTCGGTGGTGAACCAGCGCGAGATCGGCTCGGACACGGCGTCGTTCAAGGATGCCCTCAAGTACATCCTCCGGCAGGATCCGGACGTGGTGCTCGTCGGAGAAATGCGTGACCTCGAGACCATCGAGGCCGCGCTGACCATCGCCGAGACGGGTCACCTGGTGTTCGCCACGCTCCACACCAACAGCGCGGTGTCGACCATCAACCGCGTCATCGACGTGTTCCCGCCGCACCAGCAGGAGCAGATCCGCTCGAAGATGTCCTTCGTGCTCCAGGCGGTCCTCTCGCAGCAGCTGCTCCCGCGCGCCGGTGCTCCGGGGCGCGCCGCGGCGCTCGAGATCATGATCCCCAACGCCGCCATCCGGAACCTGATCCGCGAGGGGAAGAACCACCAGATCTACTCGCAGATGCAGGTCGGCCAGGACAAGTATGGGATGCAGACGCTCAACCAGGCG
>JAMFST010000741.1 GCA_026225435.1 Labilithrix luteola | reverse complement strand
CATCCCGCGTCCGCTCCCCCCTTCACCGAACCAGATCGTCACGCCGATCGCCTTCCCCACGCCGCGCGAGCAGCAGGCGCCGCGCACCGAGGCGAGCCCGCTCACCCGCTCGTCGTCGCGTGGGCCCGCGCCGCTCTTCGCGCCGGTGCAGATGCGCCGGCCCACGCCGTTCCTCGGGACGCAGGTCGCGTCTCCGGCCGCCTCGCCGGCCGCGCGTCCGGCGGCGGCGAGCTCCGGGCCGCGGGTGACCCACGCGGTTCGTCCGGTGCGCCCCGCGCGTCGTCGTCGTGGGCCGCTGGTCCTCGAAGGCGCTCGCCGCGAGCTCGACGAGGCGCTCGACCGCGACGCCGTGCTCGACGTCTTCTTCGACTTCACGCGCCAGTACGTCGACTACGCCGCGCTCTTCGTCGTCCTCGGCGACCTGGCCGAGGGGCGCGATGCCTTCGGCGACGGAGCCCCGCGCGACAAGGTGGCCGGCATCGGCGTCCCCCTCGAGCTGCCCAGCATGCTCCACACCGCGCGGAACCGGCGCACGGTCCTGCAGCGGGTGCCGACCGGCGGCCTCGACGAGGAGCTCATGACCGATCTCGGCCGCGCCCCCGGGTCGCCCATCGTCATCGTGCCGGTGGTGGTGCGCGGTCGCGTCGTCGCGCTCTTCGTCGGCGACAGCGGGCCGGGCGGCGTCGAGGTCGACTCGCTCGAGACCATCAGCGCCTTCGCGCTCTCCGCCGGGCAAGCCTTCGAGCGGCTCATCGTCCGCCGCAAGAACGCGCGCCAGAGCGTGCTCCCGCCGCCGCCCCCGACCGTCGCCGCCACGCCGGCCGCGCGTCGCGATCCGGCGCCCGTTCCGACGACGCGCCGCGAAGGGCGATCGATCGCCGCGCCGCCGCCCGGCTCGCCGCGCCCATCGCAGGCCTCCCAGCCGGACTCCATCGAGATCACCCTCGACTCCGCGCCCGAGCCGGAGGCCGCGGCGGACGAGGACGCCACGCCCATCGCGCCCAGCGTCATCGGGTACGACGACGCGCTCACCCCCATCGCGCCCAGCGTTGCCATCGGTGGCCACGCCGATCAGACCGGGAAGTATCCGGCGCCGAGCTCCAGCCTCGCCTCGCCCGCCACCACCAAGCGCGAGGGGCGTGCGCGCGATCCGTTCGAGGCGCGTGACCCGTTCCCGTCGCACCCGACGCCGGCCGACAACAGCGAGCCGCCGAGCAGCCGCACCGGTCGCCGGGTCAGTGTTCCTCCGCACAAGCCGCCGACCTCCTCGGACAAGGCGGCGCGAGGAAGCGGCGAGCTCCCCTCGGTCATCGTCGACGTCGACAACGGGATCCTCGATCTCGTCAGCCGCTTCGTGCGCGGCGGCGATCCGGAGGTCGAGTCGGATCTGCTCCGCATGGGGCAGCGGGCGATGCCGGCCATCATGGCCAGCTTCCCCGGTCCGCTCGCCGCCGATCCCGATCGCTTCGCCCGCCTCGACGACGGGGCCGACGCCATCGAGCCGCCCATCCGCGCCAGCGAGTGCGGCCCGCTCCTGCACCTCATCGCCGGCCAGCGCCGCGTCGCCGTCCCCTTCGTCCTCGCCGCGGCCGACGATCCGCGCCGCGAGATCCGCTTCTGGGCGACCTTCTTGCTGCTCGAGCTCCCGTACGCCGAGGCGTCCACCACCTTGCTCGCGCGCATGTTCGACGCCGCGCCGCGCACCCGCCGGGTCGCGCGCTACGCCGCCCGCGTCGTCGCCGAATCGGGCCCGCACCTGTTCCTCGATTACCTCGGGCGCATCGCCGCCGATCCGGAGAGCGATCCGACCATGCGCCTGCTCGCGGTGGAGACGCTCGGTGAGCTGCGCCAGCCGCGCGCCGTTCCGCTGCTCCTCGAGCTGCTCTCCGCGCCCGACGCCGAGGTCGCGCGCACCGCGCATCGCGCGCTGGTCGTGCTCACCGGTCACGACTTCGATCGCGAGCTGCGCAAGTGGGGGAGCTGGTGGTCGCAGAACGCGCACGCGCACCGCATCGAGTGGCTCATCGACGCGCTGGTGGCCGATGACGAGACGCGCGCCGAGGTCGCGGGCCTCGAGCTCAAGGCGATCACCAAGGAGTACTTCGGCTTCGAGGCGACCCTCCCGCGGCGCGAGCGCGAGCGTGCTCAGCAGCGCTATCGCGACT
>JAMFST010000740.1 GCA_026225435.1 Labilithrix luteola | reverse complement strand
GGTGTGGACCGGCCTGAGCTCCTTCGGCGGCTTCGTCGGCGCACTGATCGGCGTGCTCGCCTGGAAGTACTTCACCACCAAGCCGGTGGCGGCGTTCCAGGGGATCTCGTTCTCGCGCATCGGCCTGCGCGACAAGCCGATGCCCATCCTCCCGCTGTGCGATCTGATCCTCGCGGTGTTCCCGGTGGCCTGGATCTTCGGCCGCAGCGGCTGCACGGTGGCGCACGACCACCCGGGGGCGCTCGCGCCGCCGGACGCGTTCCTCTCGGTGGCCTACGGCGCGCACCCGACGATGACCAAGATCGGGTTCATCGAGCTGTACCACGGCATCCGGCCGCAATGGGACCTCGGGTTCCTCGAGCTCCTCTTCACCATCGTGCTGTCGGTCCTCCTCATCCTGACCTGGCACCGCAAGGTCGCCACCGGCAGCTACATCGTGGCGACCACGCTGGCCTACGCGCCCGTGCGCTTCGCCATGGACTCGCTGCGCATCACCGACGGGCCGGACGCCGATCCGCGCTACGGCGGGTTCACCCCGGCGCAGTGGTGCTGCATCGTCCTCTTCGTCTACGGCCTCGTCATGTGGGGCTACGTCTGGTCGCTCCGCCGCCGCGGGATCGAGCCGCTCGATCTCGTGAAGGCGGAGCACCCGCCGGACGTCGACCTCCCGCCGGAAGAAGACGCGGTCTCGATCTAGCGGCTCACGTCACGTCACGTAGCTTCGCGGAAGCGGTAGAACGCGCGGGTCGCGTTGCTGACGGTGAAGGTCGCCTTGGTGTACTTGGTCACCGTGAGGCCGCTCTGCACCGCCGTGAAGGTCCCGGTCGCCGAGTCGGCCGCCTCGATGACGTAGGTGTGCGACGGCTGCATCGTGGTGGTCTCGATCGTCAGCGTGCCGTCGGCGAAGCTGGTGACGAAGCCGGTGCCGAAGGGGCGCGCCAGCGGCTCGCCGATGAAGATCCCTTCCTCCGGCCAGCGCACGGACTTCCAGTACGCCTCGATGAGCGTCGCCCCGCCGAAGTAGCGCGGCAGGAGGATCGACGGATCGGGAAACTTCTGGGTGAAGGCGCAGGGCTCGACGACGGTCCCGTAGCTGCCGGTGGCGCCCGCCTTGAGGAACTGGAAGCAGCTCATCTGCCCCGAGGTCGGGATGTCGCCGCCGAACGAGGTCAGGTGGTCGGCCACCGCGCCTGGCAGATACGTGTTGGTCGTGAGGTCGGGGACGGACGAGAGCCCCTCGACGTAGAGAAAGATGTCCGTCTTGCCGGTGACGTCGTTGGCGTCGACGATCCCCGCGTCGATGCCGCTTCCCGCCGTGTCCCACTCGTTGACCAGCGCGAGGCACTCGTTGGTGTAGCCGTACGTGGTGCTCGCGATGCAGCGCGCGCTGCGCGTCTGGTCGGAGGTGTCCATCAGGTAGGCCGAGCCGTGCGGGTAGGTGCCGTCGGAGGCGACGCCGTGGTCGATGGTGGCCTGCGCGTCGGCCAGGGCAACGGCGGGGATCACCATCGACGGCCGGAACGCGAGGTCGGTGAAGGGCGATGTCGAGCTCATGGTCGCCGCC
>JAMFST010000739.1 GCA_026225435.1 Labilithrix luteola | reverse complement strand
TACCCGGCGTGGATGATCGCGATGTGGAGCGGCGAGCGCGCCAAGCAGCTCGCGGGGTCGCGAACCTGAAGGTAAACGGAGGACGGAGCGCGCCTCGCTACGCCATCCCCTCGACGACGGAGTACAGCTCGTCGACCGGGACCTCGACGCCGTCTTCGAGGTGCAGCGTCTCTCCGGCGCGGAGCTCGACCTCCGTCCACCGCGTCTCTTCGCGGCGGACCAGCGTGACCCGCTTCGCCCGGTGCGACACGAGGACGACCGCAGCGAGCGAGGGCAGCTGCTTGTAGTGACTCAGCTTGTCGCCCCGGTCGTAGTCCTCGGTGGACGGGCTGGTGACCTCGACCAGGTAGCGCGGGTTGGTCACGGCGTTGGCGTCGCGCGGCGAGCGCTCGAGCGGCCCGCACACGATCGAGAGATCCGGGTAGGTACTGAGATCGGTGGCGTCGATGCGGACCTTCACGTCCGAGGAGTACACGCGACACGCCGCCGGCAACGACGCGGAGCAGAGCCGGACGAATTGCATCGCCAGCGCGCCGTGCTCGGGCGAGCCGCCAGCCATGGCGTAGATCTCGCCCTCGCAGTACTCGAGCTTGTGCGGCGATCCCGACTCCAGCTCGAGATAGTCCTCGTAGGTGTGATGTACCCGGCGCGCCGTCGACATCGTGCTCCAGCGTAAACTAGATTGCGCACCATGGCCTCCTCCAACCGTCCCGGCGCGCCGCCCGTCGCCCGCCGTGAGCCGCACCCGACCACGCTGTTCGGCAAGACGCTCACCGACGACTACTTCTGGCTGCGGAACAAGGACACGCCCGAGGTGCTCGAGTACCTGCGCGCGGAGAACGAGTACGCCGACGCGCAGATGGTCGGCACGGAAGCGCTGCAGAAGACGCTCTACGAGGAGATGGTCAGCCGCATCGCCGAGGACGACGAGTCTCCGCCCTACCGCCTCGGCACGTGCCTGTACTTCTCGCGGGTGCAGAAGGGGGCGCAGTACCCGGTGTACCTGCGCAAGAAGGCGGAGCCGGCGGGCGCGCCGGAGGAGGTCGTCCTCGACCTGAACGAGCTGGCGCGCGGCAAGACCTTCGTGAGCGTCGCCGCGCTCGAGATCTCCGACGACGAGACCGAGATCGCCTACCTCGAGGACATCGCCGGCTTCCGCCAGTACGTGCTGCACACGAAGAACCTGGTGACCGGCAAGACCAGCGATCTGGCCATCCCGCGCGTCGACGGCGTCGCTTTCTCCGCCGACGGCACGTCGCTCTTCTACGTGACCGAGGACGAGCAGACCAAGCGCGCGGACAAGCTGTTCCACCACCGCCTCGGCACCGACCCGACCACCGACGTCCTGCTCCTCGAGGAGAAGGACGAGATGTACATCCTGCAGATCGAGCGCAGCCGGAGCAAGCGGTGGCTCTTCGTCACCAGCGCCAGCAAGACGACCAGCGAGGTGCGCCTGGTGGATCTCCACGCCGCCGACCCGCGCAGCCCGGCCGCCGCTCCCCGCCTGGTCGCCGCTCGCCGGCCGAACATCGAGTACTACTGCGACGATCACGAGGGCGAGCTGTACATTCTCACCAACGACGCCGGGCGCAACTTCCGCCTGGTGAAGACGCCGCTCGACGCGACCGATCCCGCGCGCTGGACCGAGGTGCTGGCCGAGCGTCCGCAGGTGATGCTCGAGGGGCTGCAGATGTTCCGCCACCAGCTGGTGCTCTCCATCCGCCAGGACGCGCTCCCGGCGCTCGAGGTGCTCGACTTCGCCAGCGGCAAGATCCGGCTGATCCCGCAGAAGGACGCGGTCTACGATCTGCACACGACCGACAACCACGAGCTCGATCAGAAGGCGGTGCGCGTGCGATACCACTCGCCGACCACCGTACCGATGTACATCGACTACGACCTCGAGACGGGCGCGCCGACGATCCTGCAGCAGCAGAAGATCCCCGGCTTCGATCCCTCGCGCTACGAGACAGCGCGCATCAGCGTCACCGCGCGCGACGGTAAGACGGAGATCCCGGTGTCGCTGGTGTTCCGCAAGGGGACCAAGCCGGACGGGACGCACCCGCTGTTTCTCTACGGCTACGGCTCGTACGGGATCTCCATCGTGCCGGGCTACTCGGCGGAGCGGCCGTCGCTGCTCGATCGCGGGATGGTCTACGCGCTGGCGCACGTCCGCGGCGGCGGTGACCTGGGCAAGCGGTGGCACGATCAGGGGCGGC
>JAMFST010000738.1 GCA_026225435.1 Labilithrix luteola | reverse complement strand
TCGTCGGCGGCGGCGGCATCCTCGGCACCGGCATCCCCGTCGTACGTGAGGTCCTCGATGCCGACGATGTTGGCGCAGGCCGCCACCGAGAGCGCCAGCGAGGCGGCGAGCGTCGCGGCGGCGAATCCACGGGAGCGCGAGGTCAGCGGCATCAGAAGCGTCCTCCGACGGAGAGAGAGCCGCCGGTCGTGCCCACCTGCGGATCGAACCACAAGGAGCGGCCGCCCGTCGCGCTGGTGCTCGCGGCGCTGGTGCTCGATCGCGACTCGAGCAGGAGGAGCACGACACCCGCCGCCACGCCGACGCCACCGGCGATGAAGCCCACGTCGGAGACGGTGGCCGACGTGCGCGCGTTCGAGGTCGACGACGCGGCGAGCGTGCCCGAGCCGCAGGTGGTGGCGGAGAAGCACTCGGACTTCGCGTCCGACCACCGGGAGTAGGCGCGGACAGCGAAGATGGTGCCGACGATGGCGCCGACGCCGCCGACGCCGAAGGCCACGATGGCCGGCAGGTGGCTCACCGAGCTCCCCGCGTCACCGTGCGGCGCGCTCGCCGGGGCGGCCGCGGGCGCGCCTCCGACCACCGCCGAGACGGTCAGCGTCTGCGATTCCGACTCCTTGAGGGTCACCTCGAAGCGACGATTACCGATGCCGGCCGCGGTCGCCTGCACCACGTGCGGACCGGGGTCGACCGGGAGCGCCACGCCCAGGGAGACGTCGCGCAGCAGGGTGGTGTCGCGGAACACCTGCGTGGCCGGCGACGCGTCCGGAGCGAGGACCACGGTGAGCCGCGGCACCCGCTTGTCGATGATGTCCAGGCGCTGGTTGGCGATGGTCTCGAGCTCCGGGTGCCCCTCGGTGCGCGCGCGATCACGCGCTTCGAGCAGATGCGCGTCGGCGTCGACCAGGTGACCGAGCGAGTCCTCGCACTCCGCCAGGTTGAGCAGCGTCTTGGCCTGCGGATCGAGCCGCTCGCTCTCCACCAGGTGGGGCACCGCGTCGGCGCAGCGCCCTTCCTTCTTCAGCGCGTAGCCCTGTTTGAGCTGCTCGCGCGCGGTGACCGCGTCGATGGGGGCCGCCTGCGCCTGCTTCGCAGAGGCGACGGAGACCAGCAGCGCGAGGAGGGGGATGGGAGCGAGGCGGGGCATGCGGATCAGGGGGCGAGAGGATCTACGGCAGGCTTGCGCCGCGCTGAAGCCGCGTTCGTCGCAGGACGTGACGGAGAGGGTAGCTGAACGCCGGCGTCGACCGCGGCCCGTGTGCGCGACGGCGACTCGGCCGTGCCGGTGGACAGCGGAGGCGGCATCACGCCTGGGCCAGGCGCAGCGACCGGAAGGGACGTGTCCAGCGGACGTGCCGTCGGCGCCGTGGAGGGCGCTCCCGGCCCCGCCGCCGACGAGGAAGCGGGCGCGGCGGGAGCGCCCTCGTGATCGCGCGCGTTCATCGCCACGACGGCGAGCGTGGCGGCGACGGTCATGGCGCCGATCAAGATCACCGCGTTGCGCGCTCGCCCGCGAAAGCCTCCTGCGAACGGCGACTCGGAAGAATCGAGCGCCGTCAGCGTCTCCTGCATGTCGGTCGGAACGCGCGAGCCGGTCCGCGCGGGAGCGGGGGCGAGGTGCGCGAAGTCGGCCACCTGCCAGCCGCTGGGCGGCGTCAGCGGCGGACGGTATCCGGGCGCGCGCATGCTCGCCGCCAGCCGGGCGATCCGCTCCGCCGGCGCGAAAGGGGCGAGGTCGTTGGCCAGCTCCTGCATCGTGGGGTAGCGCGCTGCCGGATCCTTCTGCAGGCAGCGCTCGAGGGCCACCGCCAGACCCTCGGGAAGATCGGCGCGCAACGTCCGCGGATCGGGCAGAGGGTCGGCGATGATGGCGGCGAGCACCGCCGACGGGCTCGGCCGGTTGAACGGCGGCTGCCCGGTGCACAGCTCGAAGAGGATGGCGCCGAGCGACCAGATGTCGGCGCGCTCGTCGACGTCGCTGGAGGCGCGGATCTGCTCCGGCGACATGTACAGCGGCGTCCCGAAGCTGGCGCTGGTGGCGGTGAGCCGGCCGTCGTCCTTCACCTTGGAGATGCCGAAGTCGACGATCTTCACCAGGCGTCGCGTGGTCGCGGGGCGCAGATCGCAGAGGAACACGTTCGACGGCTTGAGATCGCGGTGGACCACCCCTTCGGAGTGGGTGTCGACCATGCCGAGGGCCGCCTGGTGCACCCAGTCGACCGCGTCCGCGATGGGGAGCGGCTCCCCCTGCTGCAGGTGCAGCATCGTCTCGGCATCGACGCCGTTGAGGTGCTCGAGCACGATGTACAGAAGTCCATTGGGCAGGACGTCGACGTCGAGCACGCTGACCACGTGCGGAGCGCGGATCTGCGCGAGGACGCGGGCCTCGCGCTCGAAGCGATGCCGCAGCTCGGGATCGGCGGCGATGCTCGGGTGGAGCACCTTGATGGCCACCACCTGGGACAGCCGCCGGTGCACCGCGCGGAACACGTGCCCCATGCCGCCGCTGCCGATCTCCTCGAGGAGCTCGAACTTCCCCGCGACGATATCGCCGACGGCGGGAGGACGGAGATCGGACGGGCCCACTGTCCTTCAGAATATCGTGAGTTACCTCCTCCACCAACTCCACCGACGCACGCAAAGACGTGCTTTCAGAAGAGTCCGCTCGACGCGGCGGGTCGTGGCGGGCATCGTCGGGGCTGAGCCGTGACCGGCTCGAGCGAGAAAACGATCCGCGGTCCGAACGCTTGTCGATAGGCTCGGAAGCTCGCGCTCACTCTCCCCACGCGCGAAGGAGACTTCCCATGACCCGTTATCTCGCAGCGCTTCTCTTCACCACCACGCTGGTCTCGCTCCTCGGCGGCTGTTACGTGTCCGCGGGTCCGGAGCGTCGCTGCCCCAACGGCTGGGAGCCGGAGCACCGTGATCGCGAAGGCCGCCTGATCGAGGGGCACTGCCGCTAGTCAGTCCTGGAGCAGCGAGCGGATGGCCGCCGTCGCGGTCGCCATCCGCTCGTCCCACGTGCCGCGCACGACGATGTAACGCCGTCGTGATCGCTGGAGCGCTTGCTCGCAGCGGGCGAAGAAGGCGGCCCCCTCGTCCGGGAGGAAGCGCGCCGGATCGCCGACCCAGGGGACATCGGGGGCGAGGAGCAGGGTGAGATCGTAGGGACGAGCCGGATCCGCCAGGGCGGAGGACGGTGTCCACGAGGCGCCGAGGACGTCGGCCCAGATCTCCGTCGCCAGCGGATCGGTGTCGCACACAAGGACCCGCCGGGCGTCGCGGGCGAGCGCCTCCTCGCAGGCGATCTGTCCGCGGACGACGTCGTCCCAGGCGAGGTCGGCGACGGATCCGGCGCGCGCCAGCTCCACCCGCGCCCACTCCGGCACCCAGACGGTGCCGAAGGTCGCCGCGAGATCGCGCGCGAGCGTGGTCTTGCCGGTCGATTCGGGGCCGAACACGCTCACCCGACGGACGAAGTGCGGACGCACGCAGCGCGGCAGGTGCTCCCAGTGGCGCATCGGCTCGGCGCGGATGCGGGTGCCGCTGATGGGCACCACCGCCCGCGCGCCGTCGACCTGGACGAAGCGCGCCCCGAGCACGCTCGCCAGCGTGGCGCCGTAGTCGTCGGAGGCGAAGACGAGGTCCGGACGCGCGGGCAGGACGCGCTCGAGAGCCGCCTTCCAGAGGTTCCAGAAGTCAGGATGCTCGTCAGGGTGCTGCGGCAGCTCGTCGGGGAGGTGGACCACCTGGTCGAAGGGGAACAGCTCGCGCATCCAGCGCACGCGCAGCTCGCCGGGGATCGTCTCGGTGGGGAGCGTGCCGACCACGATGGTGAGCTGGTCGACCCAGCGCCGCGCGACCTCGGCGAGGTACAGATGTCCGGCGTGCGGCGGGAGGAACTTCCCCAGGACCAGGCCGCGGGTCACGGCGCGCAGCCGAGGGCGCGGTCGACGTAGCGGCGGAGGAGCGCGTCGTCGGCGGGCGGGCAGGAGAGGCCGGTGAGCTGCTCGGCGAGGGCGCCGTCGAAGACGCGACCGGTGAGGAGGAAGAGATCGGCGTCGCGGGCGACCTCGCGACCGAGGAGGCGATACGAGGCGGCGGCCACGGCCAGCACGCTCTCGCGCGAGAGGTGGCGGCGGACCCGCTCGACGAAGGTGTCGGCGTCGACCTCGGCGAGATCGACGCGCGCGCGGACGGCGCGAACGAGATCGGCGAGCGCCACGCCGCGTGCGCTCGAGAGGTGGACGAGGCGATCGGCAGCCGGATGGAGCACGAGCGCGGCGAGCACCCGCGCGGCGTGGTCCACCGGGGTGACATCGACGCGAGGCGAGGCGTCGAGCGCACGCGGCACGCAGCCGAGCTGGGCGAGCGCGCGGAGGAAGGTGGCGAGCGGGCAGGAGTCCGCCGCGACGCCGGTGACGCTGTCGCCGGTGAGCAGCCCCGGACGCACCACCTGATGGCGAGGCGCGACCCGCCGCACGATCTCCTCGGCGACGTACTTGCTCTGCGCGTACCCACCGAAGAGGTGCGTCGAACGTGTCACCTCGGTCGTCTCGTCGAGGACACTCTCCGCCACGTCGCTCGCGGCGAGCACGGCCAGCGTGGAGACGTGGGTGAGAAAGGCGCCCGCTTCGCGGGTGAAGCGCGCGACCTCGAGCGCCGCGGTGACGTTGGCGGCGGCGAGCATCTCGAAGGAGAGGACCTGGTTCACCGCGGCCGCCAGGTGAACCACCTGCCCGACGCGCGCGCGGAGGTCGCACCAGGTGGAGCTCGAGAGACCGAGCCGAGGCGCAGAGGCGTCGCCGGCGTGTGCCACGATCCGCGGCGAATCGAGCCAGACCTCGGCGAGCCGGGCGCGCGCGTGGTCGTCGTCGCGAGCGCGCACGAGGCAGTGGATGCGCGCGTCGCTACCGGACAGCAGAAGGGGCAGCAAGCGGCGGCCGAGGAAGCCCGTGGCGCCGGTGACGAGCAGATCGTCCCCTGCCCGCCCGGCATCGCGCACGTTCTCCAGCTCCGCGCGCGCGAGGCGGTCGACCACGTACACGTCCAGCTCGCCGCGCGTACGCCCCGGGTCTTGCGGGCTGCGCGCGATGGCGGCAGGCGTCCGCGCATCGAGCACCGCCGCCGGCTCGACGATCACCCCCTGGGCCTGCGCCAGCGCCGCGATCTCCACCGCCGCGAGCGAGTCTCCACCCAGCGCGACGAAGTCGGAATCTGGCCCCACGTCCGCCACCCCCAGGACCTCGGCGAAGGCGGCGGCGATGACCGCGGCGCGCGGATCCCGCGCCAGCTTCCCGGTGGCGCTGCGGGGCAACGCGTGCTGCTCGAGGACGATGTTCGGGAGCATCCACCGCGGCAGCGTGTCGGCGAGGCGGGCACGCAGGAGGCTCGCGTCCGCCGTCGCGTTGGCCGTCGCGTCCGGCGCGAGCACCACGTGCGCGGTCAGCGTCGCCGCCACCACGCTCACCGCCGCCTCCTGCACCTCCGGGAGCGCCAGCAGCGCGAGCTCGATCTCCTCGGGCGAGACGAGCTGCCCACGCAGCTTCACCTGCCGGTCGACCCGCCCGAGAAACTCGAGCCCGCCCTCCTCGCGCTCGGAGCCGGGGCGCACGCGATCGCCGCTGCGGTAGAAGCGCTTCCCGTCGCGCTGCACGAAGCGCGCGGCGTCGAGCTCGGGACGGCGCACGTACCCGAGCGCGAGCTGCGGCCCGCCGATCAGCAGCTCGCCGTCTTCCACGCGGTACTCCACGTGCCGGAGCGGCTGGCCGAGTCGCGGGCGCTCCCAGGTGTCGGCGTCGCAGCGGACCAGGCTCGTGCAGATGGTCGCCTCGGTCGGCCCGTACACGTTCACCAGGCGGACGCGTCGCGCCCACGCGCGCACCGTGGCCAGCGGGCACACCTCGCCACCGACGATCACCGTCTCGAGCAGCGGCGGCGCGTCGGTCGCCGGCACCCGGGCGAGCAGCGACGGAGGCAGATCCGCGTGGGTGATGGCGTGGAGGCGGAGGAAGGGGACGAGATCGCGCGTAGTGAGCGCCGCTGGCGTGATCACCAGCGTCGCACCGGCGAGGAGCGCGGTCCCCAGGTCGGAGATCGACGCGTCGAAGGCGGTCGAGAGCGCGAAGAGGACCCGCTTTCCGCGCGCAATGCCGAAGGCCTCGATCTGCGCGCGCAACATCGGCACGAGGCCGCCGTGGCCGACCCGCACCCCCTTGGGCGCGCCGGTGGAGCCGGAGGTGTAGAGGATGTACGCCAGCTCGCATGCCAGCTTGCCGGCGGGGTCCTCCTCGCCGTCTCCGTGCGTCTCACGAACACGGTTCGGGAGACGTTCGATCGCCACGGCGAGCCCCCCTCCCTCGCCGGTGCGGAGCAACACCTGGGCCTGCGCTTCGTCGAGGCAGGCGCGATGCCGGCGCGGAGGTGCCAGCGGATCGAGCGGGAGGAACGCCGCGCCGATGCGCCACGTGGCGAGGATGGCGGCGACGTGCCACGCCGAGCGCCCCAGCGAGAGCGCGATCACGTCGCCGCGGGCACAACCGGCGCGCACGAGATCGGCGGCGAGCTCGCGCGAAGCTCGCTGCAGATCGGCGTACGACCAGGTCACCTCCGGGGAGACGATCGCCACCTCGCCCGCGTGCTCCGCCGCAGACGCGTCGAAGGCGACGACGAAGGGGGCGAGATCAGCCACGGGCCACCGGGTGCACGTAGTCGCCGAGCGCGCTCCCCCGCGAACGGTTGTCGACGTCCGGCGCGCCGAGACCGCGCGCGTGATCGCCGAGGTGCACCAGGCGCGCGTCGAGGCTGAAGCGCGAGAGTCCACGCGACTGCGGCAAGGTGCAGTGGAACTGCGCGCCGGAGAAGAGCAGGATCTCCCCGCAGCGGCAGCTGAAGCCCTCGGCACGTCCGTAGGCACCGTCGTTCGGCAACACGGTCGGGTAGCGCGCCTGCAGCGACGCGTTGCGGTCCTGCCAGCCGATCTTCAGGCTCCAGCCCCGCGAGACCCACTCGTCGTAGTCGAACACCTCCGAGTCGTTGGGCACCGGCGCGGCGAAGCGCTCCGGGTAGAACACGAAGGTCTCGTGGGGCGCGAGGTCCTCCAGCGCGGTCCAGATGGTGACGATGGCGCGCGGGTGGGCGTACCAGGTGTCGCGATGCGGGTAGTAAACTGGCGCCGCACGCGGGTTGTCCGCGGCGCCGTGGACGATGGCCCGCAGGCGCGCCGGGTCGAAGGCGGTCTCCTCGGGAGCGAAGCCGACGCTACCGCCCATCGCCGCGAGGAGCGCGTGCGCCTCGGGCTCGGTGTACAGCGCGCGACGGAGCCGGCCCACGCGGGTGAAGAGCTCCTCGTCGGGGAAGCGCTCGTGCGCCCGCCGCGGTGGATCGCCGAGCTCCGCCTGACGAAGCTCGGTCGCCAGGCTCACCAGCGCGAGCGACGCACGCGTCGCCGGCAGGAGAAAGACGTCGCCGTCGTAGAGCGCCTGGCGCAGCTCGGCGGCGCCCGCGGGCCGCTCGCGCCGGATCCAGCTCACGGGCGCCGCCCCACGGCGATGAGCCGTCCGCTGTCGAGCCCGAGCGGCTCGCCGGCGATGCTTCCGAAGAGCGCGACGTCGACGAAGCCGACGCTCTCGAAGAACGCCACGATCGCCTCCGGCATGTACAGACGTACCGAGCTGGGATGCTCGACCCTCCGTTCGCCGTCGACGAAGTAGGTCCAGCGCTTGTTCATGCGCCCGGCGCGGAGGTCGATCGTCGTCTCGCGCAGCAGGAGCACCTCGCCGCGGGCGGTCTGCCGGTGCACCACCACGTCGCGCTGGAAGTGGCGGAGCACGCCAGGCACGTTCATCGTGTCGAGCGCGAAGCGGCCGCCGGAGACGAGCGACTCGAAGGCGCGCGCCAGCATCTCCCGGTTCTCGGCGTCGGTCGCGCCGTAGCCGAAGCTGGTCCACCAGTTGAACGCCGCGTCCACCGGCGTCGTGGGGACGAACACCCCGGCGTCGGCGGCGTGCGCCTCCAGCGGCAAGCCTCGTCGCGTGGCCTCGCCCCGCGCGCGCTCGATGTACCCCACCGCCTGGTCGACGCCGACGACCGACAGGCCGCGCTCGGCCAGGGGCATCATCAAGGTCCCGATCCCGCAGCACTGGTCGAGCACCCGCTTCCCCGGCGCGAGCGCGAGCTGCTCGGTGAGGAAGCGGAGCGTCCCTTCGAGCTCCGCCTCGTCGCGCACCAGCAGCTGGTCGGCGAGCCAGTCGTCGTACAGCGCCCCCACCCACGGAACGACGGCGCCCGCGCTCACGACTGCACCTGGAGCCGCGTCTGGAGGACGGCGATCGACAGCGCGAAGAACAGCACCGGGTCGAGCGCCTTCCGCTCGCCGGCGGAGAGCGTCGGGAGCCGGTAGACCACCCCTCGTGTCTTCGCGACGTCGAAGAGCGGCTGATCGGCGAAGCTCGCGCTGCCGACGAC
>JAMFST010000737.1 GCA_026225435.1 Labilithrix luteola | reverse complement strand
GCGCAGAAGAAGACCACCCGATGACTATAGCCGGCCTCGCGGATCGGCCGTCGTCTTCGCGAGACCGAGTCCCCGCTCAACGCCATCGTCGGCTGGACCACCCTCCTGCGCACCGCCGCCGCCAAGTCCCCCGCCGGCCAGACCTCCAAGGGGCTCGACGTCATCGAGCGCAACGCCCGCGCCCAGGCGCAGATCATCGACGACGTGCCATGAGCCGCATCGTCTCCGGCAACCTCCGCCTGGACATCCAGCCCGTCGACCTCGCCGGCATCGACACCATCCAGGCCGCCGCCGACGCCAAGTCGATCCGCGTGCAGGCGGCCCCCGACCCGGGCGCGCGCGGCATGGGCGATCCCAACCGCCTCCAGCAGGTCTTCTGGAACCTGCTCTCCAACGCGGTGAAGTTCACCCCCAAGGGGGGCCGCATCCAGGTGGTGCTCGAGCGCGCGAACAGCCACGTGGAGGTCCGCGTCACCGACACCGGCGAGGGCATCGCTGGCGACTCCCTCCCCTACGTCTTCGACCGCTTCCGCCAGGCCGACGGCAGCATCACCCGTCGCCATGGTCGGCTCGGTCTCGGACTGTCGATCGCCAAGCAGCTCGTCGACCTGTACGGAGGCACAGTCGAGGTGCAGAGTGCCGGCCTCGGGCAGGGCGCCGTCTTCATCGTCCGCCTCCCGGTGAACGCCAGCCCGTGAGGCGCTCGCCTTCTTCGTCGAGTCCCCGCCGGACGTCCTGGTGAGCGATCTGGGGATGCCCGAGGAGGACGGCTACAGCTTGATGCGCCAGGTCCGCGCCCTGCCGGCCGAACGCGGAGGCTCCGTCCCCGCGACCGCGCTCACCGCCTATGCGCGCTCGGCGGACCGTGTGCGGGTGCTCGAGGCGGGCTTCCAGATGCACCTGGCCAAGCCGGTGGATCCGAACGAGCTCATCGCGGCGGTGGTGGCGCTGTCGAAGGTGTCGACGCGGGTCTGAGCCGGTAAGGTGCCGCCACCCGATGGCACACTCATTCATCCCGCTCTCCTTCGTCCCGGACCAGATCTCCTCGGTATCGTCGACGCATGCGACAGTCACCACTTCAGCGATCACGGGGCACGTGGATCTGGCAACGGGGTCGGTGACCACCGGCGTCGAGCCGGGTATCTATCGCCAGACGAAGCCGCTCGATCCGTCGCAGGCCCTGGTGGGCCTCCGGGAGACCTGCCAGGAGACGGACCAGGGGCCGCGCACCGAGGTCGCGTATCCGAACGAACCTCCCACGAGGCTCGACGGAGAGATCACGGCCGCGTGGAGCAGCGGGCGCTTCGTGGTGGCGGCGCTGTCGGATCCGAGGGCGGGAGCAACGCTCGTCGCGTTCTTCCCGGGGCAACCGGTGGCTCACCGCATCTTCCTGCCCTGGCCGACCGCGATGGTGGTCGGCGACGGCGATGTCGCAGCCTGCGCAGGGCAAGGAGCGCTGCATCTCTTCCGCCTCGACGGAGATCGCATCCTGACGACGTCCATTCCCGTCGTCGCCGCACGGAACCTGTCGGTCACCGTGCATGGGGACAAGGTGTACGTGCTCGCAGGGGAGACGCTTTTTCGTGTGGAGGTGTCCGCGCTGGACTTCGCGTCGACGCCGACCGCACAGGCGATCGCCTTCGATCCGCTGGTGGGTGAAGGGCAACGGGACGACGAGGCGGCGGTGGTCGCGTTTGCGCTGCCGGAGAGCATCCTGCTCGATCACCCGCGCTTCAAGCGGCTGCGCGTGCCTCGCGTCGCCGGCCAGTATGCCGATCTCGAGAAAGGGGATCGCGTGGTGCTCGACGACGTGCAGGAAGAGATGCCGACGATCTTCCGCGTGCGCGCGATGCACAAGGTGGGCGCCGCGCCGAGCGTGCGACCGCCGCCGCCTCCCGCCATCCAGCTCGACGCGCCGACCTTCGAGGAGCCATCGCGGCCCGCGAGCGCGGTGCCGCGACAGCCCGACTCGCAGATCCTCCTTGCGCTGGCGACGCGCCATCACTTCCTGGCGCCGCTGCTCCTCGTGCGACTGCTGCAGCTCAACGAGGCGGACCTCGTCTTCGCGCGCTGGCTGCGCCGGGTCTACCTCGGCGACATCGAGGTTCGGTCGAGCGCCGCAGACTGGGACGCCGACCCCAACCTCCTCGCCTTCCTCGGCCTCGGCAACGGCGACGAGTACTCGTTGTACATCTACCCGCCGTGGTGCGCGCCGGCAGACCAGCCCGCGCGGGAGCCACCGGTCGTGGAGTTCTTCCACGAGACGGGCTTCGCCGAGCTGCGCGCGCTGACCTTCGACGCGTTCTTCGACTGGCTCCTCGAGCAGGCGATCGAGCTCGAGGAGGACGAGACGACACGCGACAAGACACGCGAGCTGGTGGCAAAGATACGGGAGCGTCTCGATTTTCCGCGCGGCCAGCGCGATCTCGGCGTCGCTCCCGAATGGCTACCGAAGGAGGACGAGCCCACTGTCGCCCCCGCGCGCGGCCTGCTCGCCAGCGTGAGCCGCTTCTTCTCGTCCGCGTCTTCCTCCGCGCCGGGCGTGAAGGACGACCCGCGGATGCGCCTCGCGCTCTCGCTCGAGGCGAAAGGTGATCTGGTCGCGGCCGAGCGCGTCTGGCTGCGCGCGCACCTGCTCGACCGCGGATACGCGAACGCCGATGCGACGATCGCAGCGAGCGCGCTCCGGCGGCTCTACGCGCAGCTGGGGTGGACCTTCGCGCTCGAGAATCTCGGCGACGCCAATGCCTAAGGCGTCGGCCCCGCGTCGACCTGTAGCGCCTGCAGCTGCGCCAGGTGCGTCGCCACCAGGTTCCGCGTCTCGATCACCACCACCTGCATGTTCGGATTCGCCGTCTCGGGCACCAGCACCGTATCGAGCATGTTCAGTGTCGACTGGAACTGGCTCACCATCAGACCGAGGTACGCGGTGTCGAAGTCGGCGCCGGTCAGCGACGTCAGCTGCGCCTGATCCGTCGCCAGCATCGCCGAGATGCTGGTCGAGGTGGGCGAGTCGATCGGCTGCAGATCCTGCAGCTCGCAGAAGTCGATGAGCCGCTCGTTGATGACCGACTGCGCGGAGAAGATCTCGATCGACAGGGCCTCCACCGCCGCGTTCCCCTGCTCGATGCCGGACTGCGACAGCGATGCTTCGAGGTCGTTACCGGCCTGGACGATCCCGTAGATCTCGCCGTCGTTGAGCCCCGCGTCCCCCTCCGGCGTGACGACCGTGGT
>JAMFST010000736.1 GCA_026225435.1 Labilithrix luteola | reverse complement strand
GCTGTCGATCCTCGTCTCGCTCATCATCCTCGGCTGCCTCGGGCAGACGCTGAACCTGATGACGCTCGGCGGTCTGTCCCTCGCCGTCGGCATCCTCGTCGACGACGCGACTGTCGAGCTGGAGAACGTGCACCGCAACCTGGGCATGAAGAAGCCGATCGTCACCGCCATCCTCGACGGCGCGCAGCAGATCGCCGTCCCCGCGCTGGTCGCGACGCTCTGCATCTGCATCGTCTTCATCCCGGTGGCCTTCATCTCCGGCGCCGCACGCTCGCTCTTCACGCCGCTCGGCATGGCGGTCGTCTTCGCCATGATGACCTCGTACTTCCTCTCGCGCACCCTGGTGCCGACGATGATGAACCACCTCCTCGGCGCCGAGGTGCACCTCTACGACGGCAGCGGGAGCGGCAAGAAGGACTTCATCTTCCGCATCCACGAGCGCTTCAACGTCCACTTCGAGCGCCTGCGCCGCCGCTACGGCGGGTTCCTCGACGTCGCCCTCACCAACAAGAAGCTGGTGACCGTCGGCTTCGGCGTCTTCGTCGCGCTCTCGCTGGTCGGTCTCTTCCCCTTCCTCGGCCAGGACTTCTTCCCCACCGTCGACGCCGGCCAGATCCGCATGCACGTGCGCGCCAACCCGGGCACCCGCATCGAGAGCACCGAGCAGCTGATCGAGAAGGTGGAGGACGAGATCAAGAAGGTGGTCCCCAAGGACGAGGTCGTCACGGTCATCGACAACATCGGCCTGCCGGTGAGCGGTCTGAACCTCGCGCTCGGCGACTCGTCGATGATCTCGTCCGCCGACTGCGAGATGCTGGTGCAGCTGAGCGAGGACCACCACCCGACCGAGGGCTACATCCAGGAGCTGCGCCGCCGCTTCGCCATCGATCTGCCCACCACCGAGGTCTTCTTCCTCGCGCCGGACATCACCACCCAGGTGCTCAACTTCGGTCTGTCGGCCCCCATCGACATCCAGGTGGTCGGCCCGCTGGCCAACAAGGACAAGGGCTACCAGGTGGCCCGCACCCTGCGGGACAACCTGATGAAGGTGCGCGGCGCCGTCGACGTGCACCTGGCGCAGGTCGCCTACCAGCCGGAGGTACGGATGAACATCGACCGCACCGAGGCCTCCGAGCAGGGCGTCACCATGCACGATGTCTCCAACGAGGCGGTCGTCTCGCTCAGCTCCAGCGGGCAGGTCTCGCCGAACTTCTGGCTCGATCCGCAGAAGGGGGTCCAGTACCTGGTGGCCGTCCAGACCCCGCAGTACAAGGTCGACTCCTTCGACGCCGTCCGCCAGACGCCGGTGCACCTGCCGGTCGGCAAGCAGCCGGAGATGCTCGGCAACCTGGCGGCCTTCAGCCGCGACTCGGCGGCGGTCAACGTCACCCACTACAACGCCCTCCCCGCCTTCGACGTGCAGGCCAACGTCGACGGCGCCGACCTCGGCTCGGTCTCGGCTCAGATCGACAAGCTGGTCGCCGAGGCGAACAAGACGCTCCCCCGCGGCACCACCATCACCGTGCGCGGCCAGGTGGAGAGCATGAAGTCGAGCTTCCGCGGCCTGGCCTACGGGATCATCGCCGCCGTCATGCTGGTCTACTTCCTCATGGTGGTGAACTTCCAGTCGTGGCTCGACCCGGTGATCATCCTCTCGGCGCTCCCCGGCGCGCTCGCCGGCATCGTCTGGATGCTCTTCGCCTCGGGCACACACCTGTCGGTCCCCGCGCTCATGGGCGCCATCATGAGCATCGGCGTGGCCACCTCGAACAGCATCCTCATGGTCACCTTCGCCAACGATCAGATGGCCGAGGGGATGGATCCGCGCCAGGCTGCCTGGAACGCCGGCGTCACCCGCCTCCGCCCGGTGATGATGACCGCCCTGGCGATGATCCTCGGCATGCTCCCCATGTCGCTCGGGCTCGGCGAAGGCGGCGAGCAGAACGCGCCGCTCGGGCGCGCGGTCATCGGCGGGCTGTGCCTCGCCACCTTGACCACCCTCTTCTTCGTGCCGGTCGTCTACAGCGCCTGGCGCAAGCCCATCACCCGCTCCACTGACACGGACACCGCGCACGCTGCGACTGTACAAAGGACCGCGACCGCATGAGCACCCACGAGATCGAGACCGCTTCCTCGCCGAACGCCGCCCACGTCGGCCACGGCGTCGAGGACGAGAGCTTCGACCCGGCCCCGTTCCGTCCCACCCGCCGCACGCTCGGCTTTACCGGCCTCACCGCGCTGGCGCTCTTCGCGGCGCTGGTCGGCGTGGGGGTCATCCCGCGGCTACGCGCGAGCCACGAGATGGACGAGAAGACGCGCGAGCTCGCCGAGACACCGGTACAGCTCACGGTGATGCACGCGAGCCGCTCCGCCGCCCCCACCGAGCTCGCCCTGCCCGGCTCCGTCGAGCCGCTCCAGGAGGCCGGCGTCTACGCGCGCGCCAACGGCTACGTGCGCGACTGGAAGGTCGACATCGGCGCGCCGGTGAAGAAGGGGGACGTGCTCGCGGTGCTCGAGGTGCCGGACATCGAGGACCAGCTCCTCCAGGGGCAGGCCACGGCCAGCCAGACGAACGCGCAGATCCTCCAGGCGCAGACCCAGCTCAAGCTCGCCAAGATCACCAACGACCGCTACTCGTCGCTGGGCCCGTCGGGGGTGGTCACCAAGCAGGAGGTCGATCAGTACCAGGCCGGCTTCGAGGCACAGCAGGCCAACGTCGCCGCCGTCCAGGCCGCGCACGGCAGCGCGCTGGCCAACGTGCGCCGCCTCGACGATCTCAAGGGCTTCGCCAACCTGCTCGCGCCGTTCGACGGCGTGGTGACGGCGCGCACCGCGGAGGTCGGTCAGCTGGTCACCTCGGGCACCAGCGCCGGCCTGCCGCTCTTCAAGGTGGCCGAGGTCGACACCGTCCGCGTGTTCGTCAACGTGCCGCAGCTGTACGCCGGCGGCATCACCGTGGGCATGGACGCCCCCACCAGCGTGCGCGAGAAGCCGGGGCGCGTCTTCGCCGGCAAGGTGGCGCGCACCGCTCACGAGCTCGACACCGCCACCCGCACCTTGCTCACCGAGGTCGACATCCCCAACCCCGACGACGCGCTCTTCGCCGGCATGTACGGCCAGGTCTCGTTCCACATGACCGGCGCCACGCCGTTCCTCATCGTGCCGGCGACCGCCGTGCTCATCGACGCCGGCGGCACGCGCGCCGCGGTGGTGAAGGACGGCGTGCTCCACTGGAAGCAGGTCGAGGTGGAGAGCGACTTCGGCACCCAGATCGCCATCTCCACCGGCATCGCCGAGGGGGACCTGGTGGTGGTGGCGCCGAGCGACCGGCTCGCCGACGGCGTGCGCGTGACGACCACCGACCTCGCGCCGGCAGCGAAGACCGGCAGCTGAGGAATCTTCGAGCCGGGCTTCGGCAAGGGGACTAGACGTAACGTCATGCCGCCGATCCCCGACTTCGTCACCTCGGCGGGGACCAGGTACACGGTGCGACTCGGCAAGCGCGCCGGGGTGATCGCCACCTGTACCTCCCCTTCCGGCCGCACCATCGTCCTCGACATCCTCGAGTCGTGGCCCGGCCCGATCGTCTTTCGCTGCGATCACTCGGCCGACGGCCGCGAGCTGGCCCAGCACGTGGCCGAGTGGCTCGCGGACAACACCGAGCCTCTCGAATAGCCCTTGCCGCAAAATGAATCCGGATTCACTGTGCGTGAACCAGGATTCATCCGATGGCCCAGGCCCAGCTCAGACGGCAGCAGATCGAGGACACGCTGCAGAAGATCCTCGGCGTGACGCGCGAGCTGATCTCCGAAGGCGGCTGGGCGGCGGTGCAGATCTCGGTCATCGCCCAGCGCGCCGGCGTGGCCACCGGCTCGGTGTACCGCTACTTCGATTCGAAGGCGGATCTCTGCGTCCACGTGCTCGCCGACGTTTCGAAGCGCGAGGCCGAGGTCGTCGCCAGCATCGTCGACTCCGAGGGGGACGCCACGTCTCGCCTGCGCGCGGCCGTCACCACCTTCATGCGCAGGTCCGCGCGCGACCCTCGCCTCGCCTACGCGCTCATCGCCGAGCCGTGCGAGCCGGAGGTGGACGGTGCCCGGCTCGAGTATCGCAGCGCGCTCGCCCGGCAACTGGCGCGGCTCATCGCCGAGGGGACGGCGCGCGGCGAGCTCATCGACCTGCCCGCCGACGTGCTGTCGACCTGCGTGACCGGCGCGATGATGGAGCCGCTGGTGCAGCCGCTGGCGCGCACGGCGGATCGATCGACCCGGGAGATCGAGGCGCTGGCCGACCAGGTGGCCCAGCTCTGTGTGCGCATGGTTCGCCTGAGCGAACCGAAGCTCCTCAGCGTGAAGAACGTGAAGAAACGGAGAACCTCGTGAACGAGCCCGTCCAGGCGTCGCCCGTGTCATCGACCACCGAACATGCCGGTCTGCCGCTGCCTGCCGGGCACGAGACGCATCGCGTGCTCAACCAGGCGCAGCCGAGCGTGGGCTTCAACGCCTTCACCGACGACGCGGTCCTGCGCGGCGTCGTCGAGCGCCACGCGCCGTGGACGGCGGACAACGCGGCGGCCCTCGGTGCGCTCGCGGGCGACGAGTCGGTGCAGGAGGCGGCGCGCCTGGCGAACGAGAACGGGCCGCAGCTGCGCAGCCACGATCGCTACGGGAACCGCATCGACTGGGTGGAGTTCCATCCCGCCTGGCACCAGCTGATGGCGCTCGCCTGGGAGCACCAGGTGCCGAGCCTCGCCTGGACGACGGCCGAGGCGAACGGCCACCTCGCGCGCGCGGTGCAGAGCTACCTGTGGAACCAGATCGAGAACGGCGTCGGCTGCCCGACCGGCATGGCCTACGCCGCCTGCGCCGGCTTCGAAGGTCGCCCCGCCTTCGCGCTCTTCCGCGAGAAGACGCTGGCCCGCTCGTACGATCCGCGCCGCGTTCCGCTCGCCGAGAAGTCCGGCGCCGTGATCGGCTACGCCATGACCGAGAAGCAAGGCGGCTCCGACCTGCGCGAGACGCAGACCGCGGGCACCTTCGCCGGCGTCGAGGACGGCACGCGCGTCTACCTGCTCACCGGCCACAAGTGGTTCTTCTCCGTGCCGGTCGCCGACGGCTTCTACACGCTGGCGCAGACCGAGTCGGGGGTCAGCTGCCTCTTCGTCCCGCGCTTCCTCCCCGACGGCAGCGCCAACCGCGTGCTTCTGCAGCGGCTCAAGGACAAGTGCGGCAACCGCTCGAACGCCTCGAGCGAGGTGGAATTCGATCGCACCTGGTCGCTGCTCGTCGGCGAGGAGGGGCGCGGGATCCGCGAGATCCTCACCCACGCGCACCTGACCCGACTCGACTTCGCCGTCGGCTCCGCGGGCCTGATGCGGCAGGCGCTGACCCTGGCGCTCAACCACGCCTCCACCCGCAACGGCTTCGGCCAGGTGATGGCGCAACTGCCCATGCAGGCCAACGTGCTCGCCGATCTCGCGCTCGAGAGCGAGGCGGCCACGCTGTCCGCGCTGCGCGTCGCCCGCGCCACCGACGCGATGCAGACGAGCGAGGAGGAGCGCCTGCTCGCGCGCGTGGCCACGCCGGTGACCAAGTTCTGGAACTGCCAGCGGGCGAGCTACTTCGTCTACGAGGCGCTGCAGGTGCACGGCGGCAACGGCTTCATCATGGAGAACCCCATCGCGCGGCTCTATCGCGAGGCGCCGCTCAACTCGATCTGGGAAGGCACCTCCAACATGATGTGCATGGACGTGCTGCGCGCGCTGATCCGCGAGCCGCGCGCGCTCGACGTCTTCATGAACGAGGTGACCTGCGACGGTGATCTCGACGCGGCGCACGCCACGTTCCTCGTCCGGCTGCGCGACGATCTCTCCGCGCGGCCGCTCGACGAGGGGAACGCGCGGCCGCTGGTGACGCGCATGGCGCTGGCGCTGCAGGCGAGCGAGCTACGCCGGCACAGTCCGGCGACGGTGGCCGATCGGTTCATCGACTCGCGCATCGGCGGCAAGCACGGTGGTGTCCTCGGTACGCTCGCCTCCGGGCCGGACCTCGGTGACATCGTCGCCCGCGCGACGGTCGGTGCGCGTCAGATCGAGACCGGTCCGCCGAGCGCGCCGCAGAACCGGGCGAGCCACACGACCACGAGCAAGCCGGCGATCACCGCGGTGACGGCGCTGCCGACCCGCGAGCGCTCCACCGCGCCGAACCTGCCGTCGCGCGCGTAGCCGCGGATCTCGACGACGGCGGCCACCATCACCGCCGGCACCACCACGAACCACAGCGGGTGCAGGTGCGTGGCGCCGGCGAGATCGCCGTGCAGCGCGAGCCGCGTCGCCCGCGTGAGCCCGCATCCGGGACAGGGAATGCGCAGCAGCAGCGCGACCGGACAGGGCCACGGGATCACGCCGTACAAAAGCAGCCCGGCGAGCCCTCCGAGAAGGAGAGTCGCCGGGAGCACCGCGCGCGAGCGGCGGGGGGGACGGGAGCTCAGCCCGGCGCTTGCCACGCCTTGTTGAGCTCTTCCTGGATCACGATCACGTTGTAGTAGGGGATGAGGAACATCAGCCCCTGGTTCTGCGCGTTGGGGATGCCGGCGCGCGCCTGCACCTCCTGCACCAGCGGGCCGAGGCGAGCGAACATCCAGTAGAGGAAGTAGACGCCGCAGGTGAGCATCCCCAGGCCCCACACCTTCCACCAGACGGGCTCCTCGCGGCCGAGGTAGGCGGAGATCTCTCCGCAGATCTTCATGAACCAGATCAGCTGGTAGACGCCGCAGGTGACGAGCGAGAGGAGCAGCACGTTGAGGCCACTGCGCACTTCGCCGCGCGGGCCGTGCTGGCCCGGTCCCATCATCGCGCCGCCGCCCGCTGCGCCGGCCGGAACCATGGCCGCGCCGAAGCCTGCGAGGGGCATCCCGGGGGTGCCGTAGCCGCCCTGGGGCGCTCCGTACTGACCCATCTGCCCGCCCATCTGACCTTGCGGGGCGCCGTACTGCTGCTGCGGCTGTCCCGGCTGGCCCATCCCAGGCCCCATCCCAGGAATGCTGCTCAGATCCGGCGGAGCGCCGGCGCCGTAGTCCTGCGGAGGAGCGCCGTACGTCTGTCCAAAAGGAGAGAACGGCTTGGACGCCTCGCCTCCGGGCGGCGCGCCGTACGGGTTCTGCTGCCCGGGCGGAGCGCCGTACGGGTTCTGCTGCTGGCCCCCCATCTGAGGAGGCGCACCGTAGGGGTTCTGCGCCCCCTGCGGCGGAGCGCCGTAGGGGTTGGGCGCGGCGCCGTAAGGATTCTGCTGCTGCGGCTGCCCCGGCACACCGTACGGATTCTGGACCGCGCCGTACTGGCCGCTGCCGCCCGGCTGCTGCCCCGGCGGACCGCCCGGAGCGCCGTAGGGGGACATCGGCGGAGACTGCGGCGGAGCACCGTACGGGTTCGGCGCCGCATCGGCACCGAACGGCGAGAAGCCACCCTGTCCGCCTTGCCCCTGAGGAGAAGGAAGAGGCGCGCCGTACGGCGACTGCTGTTGCGGAGGCTGCTGCGGCTGCCCGTACTGCGGAAACGCCGCTTGCTGCTGCGTCGGCTGCTGGCCGTAGTTGTTCCCGGTGGGATCGGGCGGCTTGCTGCCGTAGCCGCCGCCGCTGCCGAAGCCGGCGGTGTCGACGACGGTGTTGGCCGACACGTCGAACGAGCCCGGGTTCATCCCCGGGTTGTAGGCGAGCGTCGGCGGGTCCGACGGGTACTCGCCCCCCGCCGGCGGCGGGACGGACGGCGCACGCGGCGCGGTGGGAGGCACGCCGATGGACGACGGCGGGGCGACGCCCACCATGGTCCCCTTCAACTTGCTCGCGCCGCCGCCACCGCCAGGGTTGGCGTTGGGGAAGCCGCCCGGTGCGCCTGCGGCCGGAGGCGGCGCACCGACCCCCGGACCGACCGGGGCTCCGGGCGCGCCCGGCCCGCCGGGACGCGGCGGCGAGTTCGACATGAGCATCGTGCCTTTGAACTTCGGCGCGGCAGCTCCCTTCAGGTTGAACCCGCATTTTGCGCAGGTGGCCGAAGTATCCGCGTTCTGGGTGCCACAATTCGGGCAAAACACTCGAGTGCCTCCGCTCCAAGCGCGTCACGCCCCCAACAGCAGGAGGGGCACATACACATCCGCTGACTTACCCCCGGGAGCATACCGGCGTGCGCCGAACGCACTCAACTTAATCGTGGCCGGCGTGCCGGTCGCTCCCCCGACGCCCGCCCCACGCGCCTTGACACTGAACAGGGCCCACCACTAGGTTCCGCGCGCACGATGGCTTCTTCTCCTTTTTCTCTCACGCAAGAACGCGAGCAGAAGCTCACCGAGATCCTCGGCCACTACCCGACCAAGATGGCCGCATGCATCCCCATGCTCCATCTCTGCCAGGACCAGAACGGCTGGGTGAGCGAGGAGATCATCGCCTTCGTCGCCGAGCGGCTCGAGCTGCCCACGGCGCACGTGAAGGGCGTCGTCACCTTCTACACGCTGTTCAACCAGGCCCCGGTCGGCAAGCACCAGGTCTGGGTCTGCCGCACCCTCCCCTGCGCGCTGCGCGGCTCGGGTGACGTGCTCGCCCAGTGCGAGAAGAAGCTCGGCATCCACGCCGGCGAGACCACCGCCGACGGCAAGGTCACCTTGCGCACCGCGGAGTGCCTGGCCAGCTGCGGCACCGCCCCGATGATGCAGGTCGACAAGGAGTACCACGAGGATCTCACGGCCGAGAAAGTCGACCAGATCCTGACCCGGCTCCAAGCCTGAGCGCCTGACAAATGATCAAATATACGAACTACCTGACGACCACCTACGGCCAGCCCGAGGGGTGGAAGCTTCCCGCCTACGAGAAGCTCTGTCACGGCTACGACACCGCGCGCAAAGTCCTCACCACCATGACCCGCGAGGCGGTGGTCGACGAGGCGAAGAAGGCGAATCTCCGCGGTCGCGGCGGCGCCGGCTTCCCCATGGGCGTCAAGTGGTCGTTCATGCGGCCGCACCCGACCAAGCCCGCTTACCTGGTGGTGAACGCCGACGAAGGCGAGCCCGGTACCCACAAGGACCGGACCATCATGGAGAAGAACCCGCACTCCGTGGTCGAGGGGTGTCTCATCGCCTGCTACGGCATCGGCGCGCACGTCGCGTACATCTACGTCCGTGACGAGCTGCACCTGGCCAAGCGCCGCCTCGAAGAGGCGATCGCCGAGGCACGCGCCCGCGGCTTCGTCGGCAAGACTCCCTTCGGCAGCAGCTACCCGGTCGAGGTCTACGTCCACACCGGCGCCGGCGCGTACATCTGCGGCGAGGAGACCTCGATGCTCAACTCGCTCGAGGGCAAGCGCGGCGAGCCGCGTCTCAAGCCGCCGTTCCCCGCACAGGCGGGCTCCTTCGGCTGCCCGACCACGGTGAACAACCTGGAGACCATCGCGGCGGTGCCGACGATGTTCAACCTCGGCTGCGACGCGTTCAGCAAGATGAGCGCCCTGCACGACATGAAGGACGGCGGCGTCCGCCTCTTCGGCGTGAACGGCCACGTGAAGAAGCCGCAGATCATCGAGCTCGCGGTCGGCGTGACCATCCGCGAGATGATCTACGACATCGGCGGCGGCGTCCTCGGCGACAAGGACGTGCTCGCCGTCATCCCTGGCGGCTCGTCGACGCCGATCCTGCGCCCGCAGGAGACGGTCCACGCCCCGGACGAGAAGAACCCGATGCACCCCTGGCACGGCAAGAGCGTCTTCGACGTGCCGCTGGGCGTGGACACGATGCGCGGCGTCGGCACCATGCTCGGCACCTGCTGCGTCACGGTCATGGCCGAGGGGACCGATCCGGTCCTCGCCTTCCAGAACCTCATGCAGTTCTACAAGCACGAGTCGTGCGGCCAGTGCACGCCGTGCCGCGAGGGCTCCGGCTGGCTCGATCGCACCTTGAAGAAGATCCTCGCGGGCAAGGCGAGCATGAAGGAGCTGGACGATCTGTCGGACATCGCCAGCAACATCATGGGCAACACCATCTGCGCCTTCGGTGAAGGCACGGCCATGCCAGCGATGGGCTTCCTCCAGAAGTTCCGCCCCGAGCTCGAGGCCTACGTTCGCGGCGAGAAGAAGGGCAAAGACGCCCGCCTCACCGTGAGCTTCGAAGCCTCCGAGCAAGCTGCGGAATAAGGCGCGCGAGCGGGCGAACGCGCAGACTTTTCTGCGCGTCCTTATTGCGACACGACCGGCTCCTGAGTCGTGGTAGAGGGGGCCACGCTATGAGCACGGTCGCCAACCTGTACTTCTACCTCTGCGGATTCATCGCAGTGTGCGGCGCGATGATCGCCGTCACCGCTGCGAACCCCGTTCGCGGAGCGATGGGGCTGCTCACGATGATCCTCAGCGTCGCGGGTCTGTTCCTCGCCCTGCACGCTCAGTTCCTCGCGGCCATCCAGCTCATCGTCTACGCCGGGGCCATCGTCGTCCTCTTCCTCTTCGTCATCATGTTGCTCGGGCCGAGCGCTCGCGCACCACGTGACCAGCGCGGGAGCGTGAGCAGGGGGTTCTTCAGTGGGCTCTTCGTCCTCGTGGCCCTGGTGACGATGTACCTCTCGGCGCGCGCCGCGGTCCATGCGGACCCGCTGCCGATGGCCGACAACGACTTCGGCGGGATCGACGCCTTCGCCAAGTCGCTCTTCGGCGAGGCGCTCATCCCCTTCGAGCTCTCGTCGGCCCTCCTGATGGTCGCCGTCATCGGCGCCGTCGCCGTCGCCCGCGGCGAGGCCAGCAAGGTGGAGACCCCCGCCGCCAAGCGCCTGCGCGAGGCGCGCGCCTCCTTCGAGACTGGTGCCGCGCCCAGCACCGGCGAGGCCGCCGAATGATCCCCCTCGAGGCCTACATCACGCTCTCGGCGTTCCTCTTCGTGATCGGTGGGTTCGGCTTCCTCATCCGCCGCAACGTCATCGTCACCCTCCTCAGCATCGAAGTGATGCTGAACGCGGTGAACCTCGCCTTCGTCGCCTTCAACCGCGCTCACGCGGCGGACGCGAACGCGGTCGGGGCCCACACCGGGCAGGTCTTCGCCTTCTTCGGTATCGCCGCCGCCGCCGCCGAGACCGCGGTCGGTCTCGCCATCGTCCTCTCCATGTTCCGTCTGAAGCGCAGCGTGCGCACCGACGAAGCCGATCTCCTGAAGAACTGAAGGTACGAAGGAAATGCTCGGGCAGCTTTTTCCGGTCGATGATTTCAAGCTGATCGCCCTCATCCTCGGCATGCCGCTGCTTGGCGCGGCGGTGAACGGCATCTGGGGGCAGCGGCTCGGCAAGGAGGCGGTGCGCTTGATGGCGCTCACGGCTCTCGCCGTCAGCTTCCTCGGCGCGCTGGTCTCCTTCTTCATGCTGGTGCACGCGGTCGATCTGACCGGGCACGAGGAAGTGGTCGAGGGGGTCAAGTCGGTGGTCCACGAGCACACCAAGCTCTCGTGGACGGCCTGGGACTGGATGCACACCTCCGGCGGCGACGGCGCCACCTCGGTCTCCATCCCGGTCAAGTTCAGCATCGACGCGCTCTCCGGGGTCATGATGCTGGTGGTCACCGGCGTCGGCTTCCTCATCCACCTGTACAGCAGCGCGTACATGGCGGACGACAAGGCCTACTGGCGCTTCTTCGCCTATCTGAACCTCTTCATCTTCTCGATGCTCGTCCTCATCCTCGGGGACAACCTGCCGCTCCTGTTCGTCGGCTGGGAGGGCGTGGGGCTCTGCTCCTACCTCCTCATCGGCTTCTGGTACGACAAGATGCCCAACGCGGCGGCGGGCAAGAAGGCGTTCCTCGCCAACCGCGTCGGTGACTTCGGCCTCATCTGCGGGATGTTCCTCCTCGCGCACTACTGCGGTGCGCTCGACTGGACGGGCCTCTCCAACGGCGCCGAGGGGCTGCTCAAGACCGGTGACCTGAACCAGATTCACCTCTGGCCCATCGGCGGCGGCGAGTTCCGTGACTTCCACGTCGGGCCGCTCCCCATCCCGATGCACATCTTCCAGCCGTCGACGGCGTTCACCATCACCGGCGCCACCGCCGTTGGTCTGGCGCTCCTCCTCGGCTGCACCGGCAAGAGCGCCCAGCTTCCGCTGTACATCTGGCTGCCGGACGCGATGGCCGGCCCCACGCCGGTCTCCGCCCTCATCCACGCGGCCACGATGGTGACCGCCGGCATCTACCTGATCTGCCGTCTCTCCTTCATCTTCGTCCTCTCGCCGTTCGTGATGACGACGATCGCCTGCGTCGGCGCGGCCACGGCGATCTTCGCCGCCACGATCGCCCTCGTGCAGAACGACATCAAGAAGGTCCTCGCCTATTCGACCGTGAGCCAGCTCGGCTACATGGTCCTGGGCGTCGGCGTCGGCGCCTTCTCGGCCGGCTTCTTCCACGTCCTCACCCACGCGTTCTTCAAGGCCTGTCTCTTCCTCGGCGCCGGCAGCGTCATCCACGCGATGCACGCCCGCGTCCACGACGACGTGGCCTCGCAGGACATGCGCAACATGGGCGGGCTGCGGAAGTACATGCCGCTCACCTACTGGACGTTCTTCGTCTCCACCCTGGCGATCGCCGGGTGCCCGCCGCTCAGCGGGTTCTTCTCCAAGGACGAGATCCTCTACCGCGCCTACGTCAACCAGGTGGTCAACCCCATGGGCGAGCCGCTGGTCGCGCGGCTGCACATGTGGACGCCGCCCACGGCGCTCGGCCCGATCCTCTACACGGTGGGTCTCATCACCGCGGTTCTGACGGCCTTCTACATGTTCCGCCTCACGTTCGTGACCTTCTGGGGTGACTTTCGCGGCTGGACCATCGGTCGCCCGTCCCTGCTCGCCCAGGCGGAGCTCACGGGCCACGGCCACGACGACGAGCACGGCCACTCCGAGCACGAGTCGGACAGCCACGACACCAAGTCGGCCCACGCGGGTCACGACGATCACGGTGGCCATGGCCACGACGACGACGGCGAGCTGATCGAGGTACACGACGACCACGGGCACCACGAGGACCTGACGACCCCGGGCTACCCGCCCCACGAGTCGCCCTGGCCCATGACCGTTCCGCTGATCATCCTCGGGACGTTCGCCGCGCTCGCCGGCTTCCTCAACGCCGGTA
This sequence comes from Labilithrix luteola, assembly GCA_026225435.1. Lineage (GTDB taxonomy): Bacteria > Myxococcota_A > Polyangia > Polyangiales > Polyangiaceae > JAMFST01. The sequence goes on along the minus strand of JAMFST010000736.1, from coordinate 4,864 downwards.
TCCTCCACTTCGCCCCCATCGATCACTGGCTCGAGCCGGTCTTCGCCGGGTCCGCCGAGCACGCGGTGCACCTGCGCGCCAACGCCGAGCGCCTCGAGTGGCCGCTGGCCGCCTGCGGCGTGCTCGCCTTCCTCATCGGCAGCGGCATCGCCTACTGGGTCTACGTCCTGCAAGCCGGCAAGCCGGCCAAGGCGATGGCCGACGGCGCCCCGGGACTTCACGACCTCCTCCAGGACAAGTGGCGGGTCGACGAGCTGTACGAAGCCACCATCTACGCGGGCACCGACGCCCTCGCCGACACGGCCGTCTGGCTCGATCGCAGCGTCATCGACACGCTCCTCGCCACCGTCACCTCCACGGTGGTCAAGGTGTCGGGCGTCGTCCTCCGGCTGCTCCAGACCGGCGTGGTTCACATCTACGCCGGCGCCATGGTCGTCGGCCTCGCCGGCCTCGCCATCTTCTTCGTGGTCCCGCACCCGGAGCTCGCGGCGAAGGACACCGGCGGCGGTAACTACGTCGTCGAGGCCGCTCCCGGCATGGGCTACAGCTACCTCTGGGACGCCGACGGCAACGGCACCTGGGACGCGCAGGCCATGAGCGCGGTCGATCACCAGCCCCTGCACCTCAATGCGGGGGAGACGAAGACCGTGCGCCTGATGGTCAAGAACGCGTTCGGCTTCACCAAGACGGTCGCCCTCCCGGTCACCCGGCCGGAGTCGACCAAGTCCCTCGAGATTGGGCAGAATCCATGAGCGCCTCCACTGACGTGGATCAGCCGAGCAGCCACAACCCGAGCGGTGGGAGCGGGGGCGTCAACGCCTCCGACCTGATCGGGCTCATCTTCCTCGCCGCCCTCGCGGTGGTGACCACCCGCTTCGTCGACGGCGCCCTCCCGGTGATCCTCGCCGGCGCCGCTGGTGCGCTCGTCCCCCGCGCCGAGACGGGCAAGTCCGCCTGGGCGACGCGCGCTCCGATGGCCATCGTGGCCGCGCTCCTCGCGCTCTTCGTCGTCAAGATGTGGCCGCTCGCCGCCGGTGAGCTGCCCGACGTGACCACCCCGCCGCACGAGCCGGCGCACCTCCTCTCCTGGCTCCTCGCGGTCCCCTTCATCGGCGCCTGCATCGTGCTGGTGCTGCCGCGCAGCACCCCGGGCATCCTCATCGGCACCACGCTGACGACGATGGCCGCCACGCTCGCCGTCGCGCTGCCGATCCTGTCGGTGCCGATGGGGCGCACGTACCACTTCAACCACGACTTCCTGTGGATGCCGAAGCTGGGCGTCCACTACCACGTGGCGATCGACGGCATCTCGCTGTGGCTGGTGATGCTGACGGTCTTCATCATGCCCGTCGCGGCCTACGTGTCGTTCGGGTCGATCACCACGCGGCTCAAGGACTGGTGCTTCGCGCTCCTCCTCCTCGAGTCGGCGATGCTCGGCACCTTCGTCGCGCTCGACCTGTTCCTCTTCTACGCGTTCTTCGAGCTCACGCTCGTCCCGATGTACGTGATGATCGGCGTGTGGGGCGGCAGCAAGCGCATCTACGCGACGATGAAGTTCTTCCTCTACACGTTCCTCGGCAGCATCCTCATGCTCGCCGCGGTCCTGTACATCGGGTACGCGTACTACAAGGCGTCGGGCGTCCCGTCGTTCGACTACTTCGATCTGTCACGCCTGATGATCGATCGCGACACGCAGGTGTGGCTCTTCGCCGCCTTCGCGCTCGCCTTCTTCATCAAGGTGCCGATGTTCCCGGTGCACACCTGGCTGCCGGACGCGCACACCGAGGCGCCCACCGCCGGGTCGATCATCCTGGCGGCGGTCATGCTGAAGATGGGCACCTACGGGTACCTGCGCTTCTGCATGGGGATCTTCCCCGAGGCCTCCTCGGAGTATGGCGCAACGCTCGCTGGCGTGGCCGTCCTCGGCGGCATCCTCTACGGCGCGCTCTGCGCCTGGCGGCAGACCGACGTGAAGCGCCTCGTCGCCTACTCGTCCGTCGCCCACCTCGGCTACGTGATGCTCGGCATCTTCGCGGCCACGCAGGCGTCGCTCGAGGGGGCGGTTCTCCAGATGGTGAACCACGGCATCTCCACCGGCGCGCTCTTCCTCCTCGTCGGCGTCATCTACGACCGCCGCCACACCCGCGAGATCGAGCAGTTCGGCGGGCTCGCCAAGGTGATGCCGGTCTACACGGCGCTCTTCATCGTCGCGACCATGGCCAGCATCGGCCTGCCGGCCACCAACGGCTTCGTCGGCGAGTTCATGATCATCACCGGCACGTTCGTCTCGAACAAGCTGGGGCACGTCGCCGGCATCCAGGCCGTCGGCGCGGCCATCGGCGTCATCCTCGGCGCGCTCTACATGCTCTCGATGGTGCAGCGGGTCTTCTTCGGCCCCATCACCCGCAAGGGGAACCTGCGCCTCAAGGACATCAACAACCGCGAGATGCTCGGCGTCGCTCCGCTGATCATCATGATCTTCGTCATCGGGCTCTTCCCGCGGATCTTCCTCGACCCGATGCGCGACGCGGTGTCGCGCGTGGGGGGCGATTACTCGACCCGCCTCGCGGCGAGCCCGGGGCCGAAATACTACGTCGGCCCGACCAAGCTGTTCGCCCGCAGCCCGGACGCACCGGCAGCGGTGACGCTCGCCCCCGGCGAAGCGCCCTTCGCTCCTTGAGCCTCTAGAGCACCCCCGAGAACGTCATGTCGCTCATCTTCGCTCTTTCGCCTCTCATCGTCGTCACCGTCGGCGCGCTCCTCCTCATGCTCGCGGAGGCCTTCTCCAAGAACAAGGAGGGGCTCGCGGTCGGCTCGACGATGGTCCTCACCGCCGGTGGTGCGTTCGCCGGCGCGGTGTGGATGAAGGGGTTCGAGGGCGCCGACGTCGAGTCGCTCGCCCCCTGGCTCATCATCGACCGCTTCTCGCTCTTCTTCTTCATGCTGCTCTGCCTCGGCGGAGCGCTCGCGACCCTGCTCGCCGGCGGCTACCTGCCGGAGCACCGGCTCGATCGCGGTGAGTTCTACTCGCTGCTCCTCTTCACCACGCTCGGCGCGATGATCCTCTCCGCCGCCGGTGACCTCCTGACCGTGTTCCTCGGCCTGGAGACGATGAGCCTCGGAGCCTACTGCATGACGGCCTTCCGTCGCGCATCGGTCCGCTCGGCGGAAGGGGCGCTGAAGTACTTCCTCCTCGGCTCGTTCGCCGCGGCGATCATGCTCTACGGCTTCGCGCTGCTCTACGGCATCACCGGCACGACCAGCCTGGTGGGCATCAGCAAGGCGATGCGCGCCGGCGCGAGCCACGGCCCGGGCGCCATCTTCGCGCTCATCCTCGTGCTCGTCGGTCTGATCTTCAAGGTCAGCGGCGTCCCCTTCCACATGTGGACCCCGGACGCCTACGAGGGCGCGCCCACTCCGGCGACGACGTACATGTCCGTCGCGGTGAAGAGCGGGGGGTTCGCGATGATGCTGCGCGTGCTCATCACCGCCTTCGGCGATCCGCAGTCGATGTCCTGGGGGAGCGGCTGGCCGCCGGCCCTGGCGCTGGTCGCGGTGCTCACCATGACCGTCGCCAACCTGACCGCCGGGCAGCAGGAGTCGGTCAAGCGCATGCTCGCCTACTCGAGCATCGCTCACGCCGGGTACCTGCTGGTGGGCGTCGTCGCCATCATGCGTGCGCACGAGCAGGCGACCGCGAGCGTCCTCTTCTACCTTCTGACGTACACCGTCTCGACCGCCGGAGCCTTCGGCGCGCTCATCCTCTGCGGCCGTCGCGGCGCGGAAGCGGTCAGCCTCGAGGACCTGGCCGGCATCGGCAAGCGTCACCCGGCCGCGGCCCTCCCCTTCGCCCTCTTCCTCCTCTCGCTCGCCGGCGTCCCGCCGACCGCCGGCTTCTTCGGCAAGTGGTTCATCTTCCGCGCGGCGATGGACTCCGGCTTCTACTGGCTCACGATCATCGCCTTCATCAACAGCGTGATCGGCGCCTACTACTACCTGCGCGTCCTGGTCTTCATGTACATGCGCGAGCCAGCGGCTGGCGCTCCGGTGGCGACGCCGATGCGCTCCGGCTACGTGTCGACGGCGCTCCTGGTGAGCGCAGTCCTCGTGCTGGCGCTCGGCCTCTGCCCCTCGACGTCGCTCGACGTGGCGGTGCAGGCCGCGACCGGTCTCGGTGGGTGAGTCGCAGGTGACGGCGCGGAGGAGGGCGGCGATCCTTGCCGCGCTCGTCGCAGCTGGCGCCACCAGCGCGTCGGTCGCGACGACCGGCTGCCACAGCGGGAGCCGCGACGGCGACGACAACGGCGCTCCGCGCGGAACCCTCGGCAGCACCATCGTGCTCGGCGGAGACGCCGCGACGAAGCTGGTCGCGGCGCCGCGCAGCTCCGGCGCGAACGCCGGCGCGAGCTCCAGCGGGAACAAGCTCGGCCTCGACGAGGTCGAGGTGCAGAAGACGCTCAACCCGTCGAACCTGCCGGCCTACAACGGCCCGACCGGCTCCATCGAGGGGACCGTGTGGATGACGGGTGACCCGTCGCCGGCGCGCCCCAACCCGCCCGCGGCGAAGAAGTGCCCCGACGCGGCGACACTCTACGCCAAGCTCTTTCGTGAGGGGACGCCCAACGAAAAGGGGGCGCGATCGCTCGCCGACGCCATCGTCGGCGTCAACGACCTCCCCGGCGCGAGCACCAGCTACCAGCCCGTCTCGAGCAACGTGGTGACGGCGACGATCGACGGCTGCACGCTCGGGACACGCACCGTGGCCATGACCTTCGGGCAGCGCCTCGACGTGCTGAACCGCGGCACCAACCTGGTCGGTCCGCAGCTCCGCCCGTCGTCCAACGTGGCGCTCATGCTCGCGCCG
>JAMFST010000735.1 GCA_026225435.1 Labilithrix luteola | reverse complement strand
GGCTCCCCCTACGGCGGCAGCGACGACGCCGAGAGCATCGCGACGATCCACGAGGCGCTCGAGCGCGGGGTGAACGTGCTCGACACCGGCGACTTCTACGGGATGGGCAGGAACGAGATGCTCATCGGCAAGGCGCTGGAGGGCCGGCGCGACCGCGCGCTCCTCAGCGTGAAGTACGGCGCGCAGCGCGGTCCCGACGGCGTGTTCGTCGGCGTCGACACCAGCCCCGCGGCGACGAAGACCGCGGTCACGTACAGCCTGGCGCGGCTCGGCGTCGACCACATCGACGTCTACCGCCCGGCGCGCCTCGATCCGCGCGTCCCCATCGAGGACACCATCGGCGCCATCGCCGATCTGGTGAAGGGCGGCTACGTCCGCTACATCGGCCTGTCCGAGGTCGGCGCCGACACGATTCGCCGCGCCGCGAAGGTGCATCCCATCTGCGATCTGCAGATCGAGTACGCGCTGGTCTCGCGCGGACCCGAGCAGACGATCATCCCGGCGCTCGCCGAGCTGGGGATCGCCATGACGGCCTACGGCGTGCTCTCGCGCGGGCTGCTCGCCGGGAGCAAGGCGCAGGGCGCGAAGGACATGCGCGCGCACCTGCCGCGCTTCGTCGGCGAGAACGGCGCGAAGAACGCGGCGCTGGTGGCGGCGCTCCAGCAGCTGGCCGAGGCGCGCGGCGTGACGTCGGCGCAGCTCGCCATCGCCTGGGTCGTCGCCAAGGGGGCCGCGCAGGGGGTGACCATCCTGCCGACGATGGGGGTGCGCACGCGCAAGCAGCTCGCCGAGGCGCTCTCCGGTCTCGACGTCACCCTCACGGCGGACGAGCTCGCGAAGATCGAAGCGGCCGTTCCGGCGAGCGAGATCGCGGGCACCCGCTACCCCGCGGCCATGATGGGGATGCTCGACAGCGAGCGCTGAGCGGTCGCGCAGCGGAGGCGCTAGGCTCGGGGGCGTGTTCGCCTTCGACAACCAGTACGTCCGCCTGCCCGAGCGCTTCTGGCGCAAGGTCGCTCCCACCGTCGTCAAGGCGCCGCGCGTCCTCGCGGTCAACGGTCCGCTCGCGGATCTCCTCGGCGTCGACGCCGCCTGGCTCGCCTCGCAGGCCGGCGCCGACGCGCTCTCGGGCAACGTCGTTCCCGCGGGCGCCGATCCCATCGCGCTCGCCTACGCTGGCCACCAGTTCGGCGGCTTCAACCCGCAGCTGGGCGATGGCCGCGCCATCTTGCTCGGGGAGATCGTCGGCAAGGACGGCCTGCGGCGCGATGTGCAGTTGAAGGGCTCCGGCCGCACGCCGTTCTCGCGCGGCGGAGACGGACGCGCGGCGCTCGGCCCGGTGCTGCGCGAGTATGTCGTCAGCGAGGCGATGTTCGCGCTCGGGATCCCGACCACCCGATCGCTCGCCGCCGTCGAGACGGGCGAGACCGTCCAGCGCGAGGTGCCGCTCCCCGGCGCCGTCCTCACCCGCGTCGCTCGCAGCCACGTGCGCGTCGGTACCTTCCAGTTCTTCGCCGCGAGGCAGGACCGCGAGGCGCTCGAGGCGCTCACCACGCATACCCTCGAGCTCCTCTACCCGGACACCGCCGCCAGCGTCACCGGCGCCTCCGAGTCCGCCCTCGCGCTCCTCGACCGCGCCATCGCCGCGCACGCGTACCTGGTGGCCCGCTGGATGGGCGTCGGCTTCGTTCACGGCGTGATGAACACCGACAACACCAGCCTCTCGGGTGAGACCATCGACTACGGCCCGTGCGCCTTCCTCGACGAGTACGATCCGGCGAAGCGATTCAGCTCGATCGACCATCAGGGGCGCTACGCCTTCGGCAACCAGCCGCAGATCGCCCTGTGGAACCTCGCTCGCCTCGCCGAGGCTCTGCTGGAGGTCATCGATCCCGTCGAGGACGTCGCGGCCGAGAAGGTGACGGAACGTCTCGACACCTTCGCGTCCCGCTTCAACGAGGCGTACGCCGAGGTGATGCGCGCCAAGCTCGGGATCCCCACCAAGGACGAGACGGACAACGCGCTCATCGCCGATCTCTTCGAGCGCCTCGCTGGCTCCGAGGTCGACTTCACGCTCTTCTTCCGCCGGCTGTGCGACGTCGCCGCCAGCGAGGTCGCGCCGAGCGCCGACCTCAACGTCGCCGAGCTCTTCGCCCATCCCGGTGCCTGGTACGACTGGGCGCCGCGCTGGCGTGCGCGCCTCGCCGCGGAGAGGGCCGGCGGTGGCCCGAGCGACGAGCAGCGCAGCGCCGCCATGCGCGCGGCGAATCCAGCGTTCATCCCGCGCAACCACCGCATCGAGGAGATGATCGCGGCGGCGCGCAAGGGCGATCTGGCGCCGTTCCAGCGGATGAATCTCGTGCTCGCGCGCCCTTACGTCGAGCAGCCGGAGAACGCCGACCTGGCCAGGGCGCCGAAGCGGGAGGAGCGAGTCACGGCCACGTTCTGCGGGACGTGACGACCGCGTTCACCCGAGGTCCTTCGCCATCGCGATGTGCGGAACGGTCACCTCGGTGAATTCCTCGCCATGCTCCGTGTACCCGAGCTTGGCGTAGAACCCGCGCGCGGTGATGCGGGCGTGCAGCTCGATGCGGGTGATCCCGCGGGCGAGTGCTTCTTGTTCGAGCCGCGCGACCAGCAGCCGCCCGATGCCGCGTGTTTCCCCCTCGACGGCCATCGCGCGCAGCCGGTTCTCCTCCAGCGCCACGGTCCCGACGACCACACCGTCCTCGACCGCGACGAGGAACGTCCGCGCCCCGTCGCCGCTGGTGTCGAGGACGAGGCCGAGGGGATCGCGAAGGACGCGCTGGCGGAGGCGGACGGTGTCCTCGTAGTGCGCGCCGCCGACGTGGGTGAGGAGGATGTGGATCATGGGAGAGGTCGCCCGAGTAGACTCGCCGTGGATGGTACCCGAACCTCGCTCCCCCGCGCCGCTGCCTCCCGCCGATCGCGAAGGCCATGTCGCCCACGATGGCGCGCGGCTCTACTACCGCGTGTACGGCGCCACCTCTGCGGCAGTGGTCACGCTGCTTCACGGCGGTCTCGGCAACGGCGAGGACTGGGGGAACCAGGTTCCTCCGCTGCTGGCCGCCGGCTACCGCGTGATCCTCGTCGACAGCCGCGGCCACGGGCGGAGCACGCGCGACGAGCGGCGCTTCGGGTACGAGCGGATGGCCGCGGACATCCTCGCGGTCCTCGACGAGATAGACGTCGCGACCACCGCCATCGTCGGGTGGAGCGATGGCGCCATCCTCGGGGTGACCCTGGCGATGCGCCATCCCGAGCGCGTCACGCGGGTGTTCGCCTTCGGCGTGAACCTCGACCTCACCGGCAACAAGCCGGTGGACTTCGACGACCCGATCATCGCCGCCACCTTCGCCCGTAACGCCGAGGCGTACGCCCGCCTGTCGGCGACGCCGGACGACTTTCGCCCCTTCGCCGGCGCCGTCGCGCAGATGATGAACACCGAGCCGAGCTACCGCGCCGACGAGCTGCGGCGCCTGCGCGTCCCCATCGCCATCGTCGCCGGTGAGCACGACGAGCTCATCACGCGCGAGCACTCGGAATACCTCGCGCGCACCTTGCCGGAAGCCACGCTCACCGTGCTCGCGGGCGTCAGCCACTTTGCGCCGCTGCAGGACCCTGCTGCCTTCGACCGGGCGTTGCTCGCGTTCCTGGGCGACGCTGTCTAGAACGTCACCGCCCCCTTCATCCCGAGGATCACCACCGCCGCCTCGTCCTCGTAGCCGCCGGGGTGCACGGCC
>JAMFST010000734.1 GCA_026225435.1 Labilithrix luteola | reverse complement strand
GCTCATCGACGGCGGCACCATCCGCTTGCCGCGTCTCATCGGCCACGGCCGCGCGCTCGACATGATCCTCACCGGGCGTCCGGTCGACGCCGCCGAGGCGCTCTCCTTCGGTCTGGCGAGCCGCGTGGTGCCGAAGGGGACCAGCCGCGCCGCTGCCGAGTCGCTCGCCGCCCAGCTGGCCCGCTTCCCCCAGGGGACGATGAACGGCGACCGGCGATCGAGCTACGAGCAGTGGTCGCTCGACCTGCCGGCGGCGCTCGATCAGGAGCTGAAGCTCGGCGTCGCCAACCTGCAGCAGGCGCAGGCCGGCGCCACGCGCTTCGCCTCGGGGAAGGGGCGCGGCGGCGGCTTCGACGACATCTGAAGACATCCGCGGCGGCAGCGCCCGCTGCGATGATATGGATCAGCCAGCGGGAGAGAGGTCGACGCGCGTGATCCTGAAGCCGAGCGGTGCCGACGTGAAGAAGCTGCCTCTGAGCGCCGTGGAGGCCTACGTGCTCTCCCGGCTCGACGGGCAGCTGGACCTCGAGACCGTCGCCGAGATGACTGGCCTCGATGCGGACGAGGTGGCGCGCGTCGGCGCGTACCTGGTGGAGCTGGGCGCGGCGGTCCGCGCGGGAGGGAGCCAGCCGACCGCGACACGCACGAGCGCCGGGAGCTACGGCCTGCGCGGCGGCGACGATCCGCGCGCCGAGCCGGCCACCACCGCCACCCGGCGTCGCGATCCGCGCGCCGAGGAGACCATGCACCCGGGGCCGAAGCCCGGTACCCAGCGACCGCCGAAAGGGAAGACCGTGGCGCCGCCGAAGACCGTGCGCCCGGCCAAGGGAAAGACGATGGCGCCTCCGAAGGCGAAGACCGTCGCTCCCCCCAAGGGCAAGACGATGGCGCCCCCGAAGGGCAAGACCATCGCTCCGCCGAAGACCGGCAAGACGGTGCGGCCGCCGCGGACGATGCGGCCCGACGCCGCCGCGCCCGCGGACGACGAGACGCTGCTCGCCGCCATCGCCGCCCTCGAGGCCAAGACGTCGAAGGGGAGCTACTACGAGGTGCTCGGCGTCGCGCGGGACGCCGACAAGAAGGCGATCAAGCGCGCGTACTTCGCGCTTGCCGCCGAGGCGCACCCCGACCGCTTCTTCGGCAAGAAGATCGGCGCCGGGCGCGCGCGCGTGGAGCTTGTCTTTCGCCGCATCACCGAGGCGCACGACGCGCTCACCGATCCGCAGATGCGTCGCAACTACGACGCGCGCCTGCCGCCGTTGCCGAAGGCGCCCGCACCGCCGCCGCGCAAGACGAGCAAGGGGATGAAGGCGGTCTCGCGGCGCATGGCCGCGGTGAAGGTGGAGGCTCCGGTCGTCGAGGCTCCTCCCCCGGTGGCCATCACCGCGCCGCCGATCTCCGTCGGTGACATCGCCATCTCCGTCGCGCCGCCGATCGCGCATCCGTCGTCGGTCCCGGCGATGCGCCCGCCGCCGCCGGGGTCGGGCTCGACCCCTAACGTGGTCGCTTCGTCGGCCCCGCCGCAGGACGCGGCGCCGATCTCGGCTCGCGCGGTGTCCGTCCCGCGGGCGAGCGATCTGCGCGCCGGGATGCTCGCCGCGCACACGCAGGCCCGCGTCGACATGCTGGTCAAGGCCGGCGAGGAGGCGATGGCGGCGAACGACATCGTCACCGCCGCCAACAACTACCGCCTGGCGCTCGACCACCGCGAGGACCTGCGCCTCCGCTTCATCTACGAGGATCTCGACGCGCGCAGCCGGCAGCTCCGCTTCGACAAGCACATCACCGCCGCCAAGGCCGCCGAACGAGAGCAGCGCTGGGCCGACGCGGCCATCTTCCTCCAGCGAGCCAACGAGGCGACGCCGGACTGTGACGTGGCGGCGCGCGCGGCCACCGCGCTAAGGCTGAGCGACGGGGACCTGCAGAAGGCCTTCGTCCTGGCCGAGCAGGCGGTGACGATCGCGCCGCGCAACCCCGAGTATCGCCTCGGTCTCGCGGTGGTCTGTCTGCTGACCAAGCGCTCCGAGCGCGCGAAGGAGGAGGCCGAGGAGGCGCGCCGGCTCGCCCCCAAGGACGAGGCCATCCAGGCGCGCGCGCGGGACATCGCCAAGAAAGCTTAGCGGCGCGCAAAATCCTCGCATCGAGGAACGTGCCGCTGCCGGTAAGCTCCCGCGCGAATGCGAGCTGCCCGGGTGACCGTCGCGAACGTCGCGCGGGGTGTCGTGCTCACGACGCTCGCCACGTGTCTCCTCGGCGAGCTCCCCGCTCGCGCGCAGGCGCTGGATCCGCCCAAGCCGTCGGACGGGCAGCCGCCAGTGAACCCCCGGCGCTACGAGTTCTTCCCCGTCCCCAACATCGGCGGCAACAGCGACGTCGGCGTCGAGGTCGGCGTGGCCTTCACTCTGGCCCGGTTCTACGATGACGCCTATCCGTACAAGTGGGCGCTCACCGGGCTCTTCAGTGCGAGCTTCAAGGACGACGCCGACGGCTTCCGCGCGGTCGAGCAGTCGCACGTGCTCAGCCTCGACCTGGCCGACCTCCTCAAGGGGAAGGTCCGCGTCATCACCACCGCCAACTTCACCCGCGAGGTCGACGCCCGCTGGTACGGCATCGGCAACGCCACCGTCGTCGGCGGCGCGCCCAAGGGGGCCGACCCGACCCGCTACAACGAGTACGTCGACGAGAACGCCGGCCTGCGCACCTACGGGCGCATCAAGACGGGCACCGTCTTCGACGCCGCCTTCGCCGGCAACTTCCGCTTCGAGAACCCGGAGCCCTTCGCCGTCACCAAGCTGGGGGAGGACGCCAAGAGCCAGGACCTCGCCGGCACCAAGCAGGCCTTCGTCTCCAGCCTCGCGGCCGGCGTCGTCATCGACACCCGCGACGACGAGTTCGTGCCCCGCAAGGGGGTCTACTACCAGGTCGGTGTCGGCGGCACGATCGGCACCGAGGAGCGCGTCGGCTACGGCGAGGCCTCGGCGGTCCTGTCCTCGTATCTCCCCGTCGCCAAGTGGTTGACCTTGGCCAACCGGGTCGTGGCCGACTTCCAGGTGGGGCGCGTCCCCTTCTATGATCTGCAACAGGGCAGCGTGTTCAACCAGCAGTACATGGTCGGCGGGATCGACGGCGTGCGCGGCGTTCGCCTCGGGCGCTACGCCGGGCGCGCCAAGGTCCTGGCCAACTACGAGCTGCGCGCCACGCCGCTCCCCGCCTTCCGCATCGCCGGCTTCAAGATCCAGGTCGGCAACGACGCCTTCTTCGACGCGGGCCGCGTGTGGAGCGACTACGACACGCCGCAGTACGACGGCACCTCGTTCGGCGTGAAGTGGGGCGCGGGCGGCGGCTTCTTCTTCCAGTTCGACAAGTCGAGCGTGTTCCGCGTCGAGGTGGCCTACTCGCCTGACGAGTCCTCGGTGAGCTTCTACCTGGCGAGCGGCCTGATCTTCTGATGAACGCTTGGCGCACCGGCTTGGTCAGCGGAGCGGTGGCTCTCCTCGGGCTCGGGGCCAGCGGAGCCGCGCGCGCGCAGGAGGTGCCGACCACGCCGGCGCCGGCGGACATCGGCGTGCCCGCGCTCAAGCCGCGCCGCTACGAGTTTCTCCCCATCCCCAACGTGGGCGGCAACAGCGACGTCGGTGTGCAGGTCGGCGTCAGCTTCACGCTGGCGCATTTCTACGACCAGGATTACCCCTACGAGTGGCTGCTGAGCGGCCTGGTGAGCGCCAGCTTCAAGGACGGCACGCAGGGCTTCCGCGCCGTCGAGCAGGCGCACACGCTCAGCCTCGACATCGTCGATCTGTTCGACAAGAAGGCGCGCCTCATCACCCAGGCCAGCTTCCTGCGCCAGGTCGACGCGCGCTACTACGGCGTCGGCGACGGGACCGTCGTCGGCGGCGGCCCGCCCGGATCCGGCGGCAGCAACTCGCGCTACGACGAGTACACCGCGCAGAACGCCGGCGTCCGCTCCTTCCTCCGCGTCCGCACCGGCTTGCCCATCGAGCCGGCCTTCGCGCTGGCCCTGCGCTGGCAAGATCCGTCGGCCTATTCCCCGAGCCGCCTCGGCGAGGACGCGCTCAAGGGGGTCGCCGGTCTGCAGCAGGCCGTCCTCGGCACCGTCGCCGGCGGCTTCGTCGTCGACACGCGCGACGACGAGTTCGTCCCCCACACCGGCGTCTACGACCAGATCGGCGTCGCCGGCACCGTCGGCAGCGCCGAGAAGGTCGCCTACGGCGAAGGCTCGGCGCTCTTCTCCTCGTTCCTCCCGCTGGGCAAGAAGATCACCTTCGCCACCCGCCTGGTCACCAGCTTCGAGGTGGGTCGCGCGCCGTTCTACGACCTGCAACAGGGGAACGTCTTCAACCCGCAGTACATGATCGGCGGCGTCGACGGCGTGCGCGGCATCCGCCTCGGTCGCTACGCCGGCCGGGTCAAGGTGATCAGCAACTACGAGCTTCGCACCATGCTCTTCCCGGCCATCCCGGTCTTCGGCTGGCGGGTGAAGATCGGCACCACCACCTTCTTCGACGCCGGCCGCGTGTGGAGCGACTACGACACCCCGCAGCTCGACGGGCAGGGGATCGGCATCAAGTACGGCGCCGGCGGCGGCCTCTTCTTCCAGCTCAACAAGTCGAGCGTCTTCCGCGTGGAGGTGGCTTATTCGCCGGACGGCAAGTCCGATGGCACCCCGATCAGCGTGTACCTGGCCAACGGTTTGATTTTTTGAGTGAGCCTGAAGTTTTGCAGCCCGGCGATGTCGTTGTGGTTTCGAGATCGTGTCGCGGGCGAATCAGGGGAGCACGCAGGACAGTCTCGCGCTATGAGCCGCGCCACCTCGACCCGCGCCACCAGGTGCGGGCCCCCCGCGGAGAAGCTGTCTTGAAAATGTTCGCCAACCATCGTGCGTCTCGTGCGTTCGCCCTGTCTGCTCTCGTCGCCGGTGTCGCCTTCGCGTCCACCGCCCGCGCCTCCGGTGAGGGGACGAAAGCTGCCGTCCAGCCCAGCGTCGTCACCCCGGGGCTGGTGATCAGCCAGGTCTACGGCGGCGGCGGCAACTCCGGCGCGACCTTCCAGAACGACTTTGTCGAGCTGTTCAACGCGGGCACCACCAGCGTGCCCGTGAGCGGGCTGTCGCTCCAGTACGACGCCTCGCAGACCGGAAACAGTGGGTGGATGAACTCCGCGCTCGGCGGTGCGAACGCGTCGGAGACGAGCATTCCTCCGGGCGGCTACTACCTCGTGGAGTTCGGCAGCGGCGGGGACGTCGGCGCCGCGCTTTCGGCGCCGGACGACAACGCTTCGAGCGTCGACCTCGGCGCGACGAACGGGAAGATCGCGCTCGTTTCGAATATCCAGACGCTGGACTGCATCGACTCTACCCCGACGGCGTGCGAGCCGGGCTCGACGGCCGGAGTCCTCGACTTCGTCGCCTGGGGCAACGCGAAGGACTACTCGGGTGCCGGCCCGACACCGGCGCTTTCCGCGATTACGGCGGCCCTGCGCAACACCGCCGGCTGCACCGACACGGTGAGCAACTCGGCCGACTTCATGGTTGGCACCCCCACGCCGCGCACCAGCACCACGACGAAGGTCACCTGCGGCACCACGCCGCCGGTCACCGATGCCGGCACCGACGGCGGCACGACGCCGCCGACCGCGGGCAGCCTGGTCATCAGCCAGGTGTACGGCGGCTACAATTACTTCGACTCGACCTACGACCAGAACTTCATCGAGCTGTTCAACCGCGGCGGCTCGTCGATCTCGCTGTCCGGCTACTCCGTGCAGACCGCCAGTGCGACCGGGGGCTTCGGCACGTACTCGGACGGCGGCGCCGAGGCTGCGGACATCGTGGTGTTGCCGAGCGTTACCGTTCCGGCGGGCGGGTACTACCTCATCGGCCTGACGGCCGGGACGGACGCAGGCGCGAACCTGCCCACCCCGGTCGACACGACGGCCGCGGCGTACCTGAACTACAAGAGCGGCAAGGTCGCCCTCGTCCAGGGCACGGCCGCCCTCGGCTGCGGCGCGGCGACGAGCCCGTGCGCGGCAAGCACCTACGTCGACCTCGTGGGCTACGGCACGCCGAGCCAGTCCGAAGGCATGGACCCCGCGCCGGCCCTCGGCGACGCGCTCTCTGCGCAGCGCGACGGCTCCGGCTGCACCGACACGAACAACAACACGGCCGATTTCACCGCCGGCGTCCCCGCGGCTCGCAACAGCAAGACCCCGGCGCACGGCTGCAGCGGCACGAGCACCGGCGGCAGCGACGCCGGGGCCAGCGCGGACTCCGGAACCTCCAGCGGCGACGCCTCGACGGGCGGCGACGATGACGACAACGGGGACGACGACGACGATGACAGCCTCGGCAACCCCGACGCGAGCACCGGCGGTGTCAACGAGGTCGCCGACGCGAACTCCGGTGGCTGCTCCACGCACGGCCGGTCCAGCGGCAACTGGGGAGGCGCGGTCGGCTTCGGCCTCTTCGCCGCGGCGATCGTCCTCTTCGTCCGCCGCCGTCGCAACCGTCACTGATCGCTGACGACGGACGACTGACGCGGGGCCGGCAGGACATCGCCGGCCCCACGGCATTTAAGGCGCCTACAGCTTCGAGCCGCCGTCGACGCGCAAGG
>JAMFST010000733.1 GCA_026225435.1 Labilithrix luteola | reverse complement strand
CGTGCTGGCCGCCACCCACGATCCGCTCGATCTGATCGGCAGCACCGATCTGCTCAACATCTTCGGACTGTTACGCCGCTGCGAGTTCTTCTTCGGCAATGACAGCGGCTTGATGCATATGGCCGCCGCAGCCGGCATCCCCACGCTCGGCCTCCAGCTCGACCGGACCACCGTGCGCAACGGGGAGAGCGCGAACCTCGCCGTGTCCTTCGTGAACAAGCCGCCCGAGCGCGGCTTCGGCGTGCTCCTCGTCTTCGCCGAACGGGGGATGTCGACCCATGCGTTCCCGGTCGCGGTCCGCTTCCTCGGCACCGCCGATCCCGGCAATCCCTGAGCGAGCGCGTTGCGGTGCCCCGTAGTAAAAGCGCGGCGATGAAGCTTTCGATTCTTGCCGCCGCCATCGGCGCCAGCCTGGTCGTCACCTCTCTTGCCGCGTCGCGCGCTCGTGCCGACGAGGACAGCGCCGCCTACCGGTCCAACGTCGGCCTGCACATCGGCCTCGCGCCCGTGCTCCTCATCCCCACCGAAGGGGGCCCGCTCGGCGGCGGTCTCGAGCTCGACGCGCGCTACGGCATCCCCGTCGGCCCGGTGATCATCGCGCCCGGCGGACGGCTCGCCGGCTACTACGACGATCATCACTTCATCGGCATCGCCATGCCGACGGCGCGCGTGACGTTCCCCATCGGACCGCTCGCCCCGTTCCTCGTCGGCGGTGTCGGCCCTGGTCTCGTCACCAACCCGAGCGAAGGCGGCGTCGCGCTCCTCGGCGGCGGCGGCTTGATGATCCATCTCGGCGACGTCTTCGCCATCGGCGCCGAGGCGACCTACCAGACGATCACCAGCACCGGCTTCCACGAGCTGGCCATCGGGCCGGCGATTCTCTTCAGCTTCTGATCATGATGTACGGAGAGGTGCTGGCGATCGGCCCTTTCGTCGCGCCGGTGTTCCTCGCGCCGAAGGGAGCGCTTCCGCCGCTCGACGCAGTAGCGAACCGGGCAGGAAGCTGGCTACGGTTCCGCCGTGGCCACCCTCGCTCGCCTGCACCTGCTCCCGCTTCCGCTGCTGCTCCTCGCCGCTTGTGGAGGCGCGGGGGGCGAGGTTGCACCGCCCGCGTCGCCGCCCGGTTCACCGCCTGCCCCGGCGCCGCCCGTCGCGAGCGCCGAGCCGGTGAGCCCCGCCGCGCCGTCCGCCGACTCCGGCTACGACAAGCCGCCGCAGCAGATCCTCGACGTGATGCTGGCGCCCAACCCGCCGCGGCCGAACCTCAGCCCGACCGGCGACAAGCTGCTGCTGCAGTCCGACGACGTCTATCCGCCGATGTCGCTGGTGGCGACGCCCTTCCTCGGCCTCGCCGGCGTGCGCGTCGAGCCGGGCAACCGGCGCAAGCACGACACCGCCGGCGGTTACGGGATCAACCTCTGCGTGCGCGACTACACCCTGGTCGACGTCGCCAGCAGCCAGACCACCAAGGTGGCGCTCCCCTCGGGGTGCGCCGAGCAGCTCCAGTGGGCCGCCGACGGGCGACACTTCTCCTTCTGGAACGCGACCGCCGACGCTGTCGAGCTGTGGATCGGCGACGCGGCCAGCGGCGCGGTGCACCGGGTCGAGGGCGTGCGCCTGAACCCGATGCTGGGCACCTCGACGACGCAGTGGATGGCCGATCAGAAGACGCTGCTGGTGAAGCTGGTCCCCGATCACCAGGGGCCGCCGCCGGTCGCGCCGCTTACTCCGCCGGGGCCGAGCATCCAGGAGAGCGACGGCAAGAAGGGGCAGAGCAGCACCTACGAGCTGCGCGACACCCTGAAGAACAAGCACGACGAAGATCTCTTCGACTACTACGCGACGACCCAGCTCGCGCTCGTCGACATCGGCTCCGGCGCCATCACCCGCATCGGCGCCCCGGCGATCGTCGCCGACATCGACCTCGCGCCGGACGGCGAGCACCTCCTGGTGCAGTCGGTCCACCGGCCGTACTCCTACGTGACGACGTTCGATCACTTCGCCCACGACGAGGACGTGTGGGATCGCAGCGGCCGCCCGCTGCACCGGATGGCGTCGCTGCCGCTGGCCGATCGCGTGCCGATCCACGGCGTGCCGACCGGTCCGCGCGATTTCTCCTGGCGGCAGAACGAGCCGGCGACGCTGGTGTGGAGCGAGGCGCTCGACGGCGGTGACTGGAACGTGAAGGTCCCGCAGCGCGACAAGGTGCTGATGCAGAAGGCGCCGTTCTCCACGCCGCCGGTGGAGCTCGTGCGCACCGAGCAGCGCTTCCTCGGCTTCGAGTGGGGAGAGCGCAAGGACAGCACGCTGCTGGTGGAGGACGACGAGAACCGCCACTGGCGCAAGACGTCGCTCCTCGACGTGGACCAGGCGCAGCCGAAGCTCCGCACGCTCTGGGACATGTCGGCCGACGAGCACTACAAGGCGCCCGGCTCACCGCTCGATCGCGTCTTGCCGAACGGCGCGCACGTGATGCGCATGGAGGGGGGCTCCATCTTCCTCAAAGGAGAAGGCTCCTCACCCGACGGCGACCGCCCCTTCGTCGACCGCTTCGATCTTGCCAGCGCCAAGGGGACGCGCCTCTTCCGCAGCGACAAGACCTCCTACGAGCGCGGCCTCGACTTCGTCGATGCGCAGAACCACCAGCTGCTCACCTGGCGCCAGTCGAAGACCGACGCGCCCAACGCCGTGCTCCACGCCCTCGGCGCGCCCATCCCGGCGGCGCCGTCGGGCGAGCCGACCGTGACGAGCACGAGCCGGCCGGTGAGCCACGTGGCCGATCCGACGCCGGTGCTCCGCCAGATCAAGAAGCGCCTCGTGAAGTACAAGCGCAAGGACGGCGTCGACCTGTCGTTCACCCTGTTCACGCCGCCCGGGTACCAGGAGGGGACGCGCATCCCGGCCATCCTCAACGCGTACCCGCTCGACTTCGCCGGCGCGAGCCAGGCGGGGCAGGTGACCGGCACCGAGCAGTCGTTCACGCGGCTGTACGAGTACCAGCTGCTCCTCCTGGCCGGGTACGCCGTCATCGACCACGCTCAGTTCCCCATCGTGGGCGATCCGAAGAAAGCCTACGACACGTACCTCGAGCAGCTGACCGCGGACGCGAAGGCGGCGGTCGACAAGGCGATCGAGACGGGGGTGGTCGATCCGGATCGCATCGGCGTGACCGGCCATAGCCACGGCGCGCTGATGACCGCGAACCTGCTGGCGCACACCGACCTGTTCCGCGCCGGCGCGGCGACGAGCGGCTCGTACAACAAGACGCTCACCCCTTTCGGCTTCCAGAACGAGCGCCGCTCGGTGTGGGAAGCGCAGCCGGTGTACCTGAAGGTGTCCCCCTTCTTCTTCGCCGACAAGATCAAGCTGCCTCTGCTGATCGTGCACGGCGCCGACGACGCCAACCCGGGGACGACGCCGCTGCAGGGGGAGAAGCTGTTCGAGGCGGTGCGCGGCAACGGCGGCACCACCCGCCTGGTGATGCTGCCGCACGAGCCCCACTGGTACACCGCGCTCGAATCGAACGAGCAGCTCGTCTCCGAGATGGTGCGCTGGTTCGACCGCTACGTGAAGAACGCGCCGCCGCGCTCGTCGCTCAAGAAGTGAGCGGTCACGGGTACGACGAGGCGTAGCGCGACGCGGCGATGTCGGCGGCGTACGCCGCGACCGCCTGCGTGGAGGTGTTCAGGCGGTGGTCGGTGCCGCCGTCGGTGCCGTCCTGGTAGAAGACCGCCTGGATCTGCGGGCGCGCCGGCAGCTGCACGTTGAAGAAGTCGTTGAACCAGTTCGCCTTCCACGTGCCCACCGGCGTCATCTCCACCACCCCGTACTCGGCGACCATGATCGGGTGCGCGGTCATCGTGGAGAGCAGGTCGACCGAGGGGCCGTACTGGTTGGCGAAGGTGTCGCTCTCGCTCATCGGGTAGCCGTCGAGACCGACCCAGTCGGCGTAGGCGTCGCCCGGGTAGTACGGCTTGAACCAGATCGGGTTGGACGAATCGGCGTCGCCCCAGAACACGTTGGGCGCCCAGACGTGCTTGATGTTGGTGCCGCCCCCCTTGATCAACTGATCGTGCACGTGCTGGAAGGCCGCGATGTACGCGTCGGCCCCGTAGGTGGTGGCCATCCAGCCCGCCGGGTTGTCCGGCAGATTCATCTCGTGCATGTAGCGGAAGAAGATCGGCGCGCCGCCGGTGTTGGCGTACGCCGCCGCGCCCCAGCGCTGCAGGTCGGCGTCGTACACGCCGTTGAGGATGTCGGGGATGGTCCCCTGCGGGTTGATGGTGATCATCATGGTGTGCCCGAGGTTGATGACGCGGGTGAACCAGTCGTCCCACCCGTTCTGGAAGTCGCTGAAGGCGTGGACCACGGCGGTCTTCTTGCCGACCTCCTGCTCGAACCAGGTCACGCACTGCTCGATGTTCGGGTAGACGCACGGCCCGTTGCCCGGATAGGCGCCGAGGTACACCTTGCCGCCGCTCGCGGGAGGAGGCGTCGGCGGCGCGGTGGTGCCCGCGTCGGTGCCGGCGTCGGGAACAGGCGGGCTCGTGCCGACGGTGCCCGAGCCGGTGCCCGGTCCCGTGCAGGCGGCCTCGATCGACAGCGTCTTCTGCGTGCCGGGGCAGGGATCGTCGAAGACGCCGATGTTCGCGCCGACGGTGCAGGAGCTCTGGCCGACGCAGGCGGCCTGCACGATCGAGGTCGACTGTGAGGCGTTGCAGGAGCCGTCGCTGAACGAGCCGCACGTGCCCGCCGGCGTGCCGAAGCTGGCGAAGACGATCGACGAGATGGTCTGGCCGGAGGGGCACGACACGGTCGCCGAGCTCTGCTCTGCGGCGGTGGCGCAGACGTCGGTGGTGACGGTTCCGGCGTCGGGGCTCGTCGTTCCCCCCGTGCCGCCGCCGGCGTCGGCGGTGCTCCCGCCGGAGCAGCTCACCTGCACGTCGAGCGCCTTCGCCGTCCCCTCGCACGGGTCGCCGAAGACGCCGTTGTTGGCATCGATCGAGCAGGATTGCTGCCCGACACAGGCGCTCGTGACGATCGCGGTGGTGGTGCTGGCGTCGCACGAAGACGAGGCGGTGAAGGAGCCGCAGCTGCCGTCGGGGGTGCCGTAGCTGGCGAAGACCACGCCGGTGATCGTCTGGCCCGCGGGGCAGGCGAGGGTGGCGGTGCCGTTCTCCTGCGTCTGCGCACACAGGTCGGAGCCGAGCGCACTCGACTCGGAGAGCGCGCCCCCGGTTCCGGACGACTTGGCGGCGCAGGCGGCGGTCAGGAGCGCGAGAGCGACGGCACTGAAGCTGGCTTTTCCGATCATGCGGTTGAAGACGGGGCCGCTCGGACGGCGTCGCAACAAATCGACCGCGGCGATCCGCCACCTGGACAAGTCGGGGGCGGGCGGGGGATTCTGCAGGTCACGGCAAATGGGCTGCCTCGACGAAAACGTGCTCTCCGAGCACCTCGCGCGGCGTCTCGGCGCTGCGGAGACCGCGGCGGTCGTGGAGCACCTCGACGAGTGCGCCGAGTGCTCCGACTTGCTCGTCGATCTCGCGCGGGCCCAGGCGCCGATGCGCGCGCTCGCGCCGTCGTTCGTCGCGCCGGAGACGCAGCATACGCAGCACCCGACGGCGACCATCGCCGACGGTGCGCCGCGCGCACGTCCTCTGGATCCGGACGCCGAGCACGCGCCGGCGAAGAACATCGGGCGCTACGTGGTGCTGGCGCAGGTCGGCTCCGGTGGCATGGGCGTCGTCTTCGCCGCCTACGATCCGAAGCTCGAACGCAAGGTGGCCATCAAGCTGCTCCGTTCGCGCGCGGGCGCCGACGAGGTGTCGCAAGGTGCGCAGCGTCGCCTGATGAGCGAGGCGCGGACGATGGCGCGCCTGTCCCATCCCAACGTGCTGGTGGTGCACGACGTCGGCTCGCACGACGGGCACGTGTTCCTCGTGGCGGACTTCGTCGACGGAGGCACGCTGAAGCAGTGGCTCTCGCGGCAGACGCGGGCGCCGGGCGAGGTGATGGCGGCGATGGTGCAGGCCGGCCGTGGGCTGGCCGCCGCGCACAAGGCGGGGCTGGTGCACCGCGACTTCAAGCCGGACAACGTGCTCGTCTCCCAGGAGGGGCGCGTGTTCGTCGCCGACTTCGGCCTGACGAGCGCGGCGCCGGCGCCCGGGAGCCTCAAGGGGCCGGCTGGAGTGACGGCGGGGACGCCGGCGTACATGGCGCCCGAGGTGCAGCTCGGCGCCATCGGAGACGAGCGCAGCGATCAGTACAGCTTCTGTCTGACCTTGCACCAGGCGCTCTTCGGCGAGAGGCCGCTCGCGGGCGCGTCGCCGGATTCGCTGCCGTCGCTGTCGAGCAACTCCGACTCGCCCGTTCCGGAGCCGGTGCGCGCGGCGATGCGTCGCGGTCTGGCCTTCGAGGCGAGCCAGCGCTTCGCCACGATGGACGAGCTGCTCACCCAGCTGGCGCCGTTCGCCGTCGTCGACGAGGTGTTGCTCCGTCCGTCGCGTCCGACGCCGCTCCCGATCTCGCTTCCGTCCGGGCCTCCGCCTTCGCGCACGCGGTTGATCGCGGCGGGAGCGGTGGCTCTCTCGATGGTGGCGGTGGTGATCTTCACCGTGGTCGGGATCGGAGGCGGGCGCAGCTCGGAGGCGAACGTGCCCGCCGCGCTGGTGCCGGTGTCGCCAGCTCCATCGCCTTCCTCGTCTCCGTCGGCGCTCGCCGTGGCGCCGATCGACCCGGTGGTCGCGCCGCCTACGCCACCGGAGGCTGTCGCCGCTCCGCCGGTCGCGCCGTCGCCGGTCGCACCGGTGCGCAAGCGATCACGCGCGCAGGCCTCGGCCGCCTCGGATCCGATGGGACGGCACTATTGATCGTGCGCCTCCGGGAAGTCGTGGCGGGGCTCGCCGTCGCGTCGCTGCTCGTCGTCGCGCCCGTCCCCGCGCGCGCCGACAACCAGGCGGCCGCGGCGGCCGGTGCGCTCTTTCATCAAGGGCGCGCGGACGCGGCGCGCGGCGACTACGAGCAAGCCTGCCGCCGCTTCGACGAGAGCCTGCGCCTCGCGCCCACCGCCGGCACGCTGATCAACCTGGCCGACTGCGAGGAGCACCGCGGACGCCTGGCCGACGCGCTCGAGCACTTCCGTCACGCGCTCGAGTCGCTGCCGCCGAGCGATGACCGCGTCCCCTTCGTGCGCGGGCGCATCGCCAAGCTGTCGCCGCGCGTCCCCCGGGTGCGTCTGCACGCGAAGGAAGCGTCGCTGTCGGTGACCCTCGACGACGTGGCGCTCGGCGACGCGGCGCTTGGCGTCCCGCTCCCGATCAACCCCGGTAGCCGCCGGCTGGTGGTCCGCGCGCCGGGGACCAAGGAGCGCGCCTACGCGTTCACCGCCGGCGAAGGCGCGACGATCGATCTCGACATCGCGCCCGGCGCCCCGCTCTCGCCCGGCGTGACCTCCGCAGCGCCCGCGACGGCGTCGTCGACCGCGG
>JAMFST010000732.1 GCA_026225435.1 Labilithrix luteola | reverse complement strand
GGACACGTCGCCGTCCGGGAGCCCGGCGTCGATGGGCGAGACGATCCCGTCGCGCAGGTACGACCCGAGCCGCTCGTGCGCCTCGACGAAGAGATCCGGCCCGTGCCCCAGCGGAACCGCCGAGGACAGCTTGGAGGAGAACGCCTCGAACGGCAGGGCGAGCACCTCGACGTGCCGGTCGGGATGGATGCGCTGGTAGTCGGCGACCACCTGCAGCAGCGCGCGCTCCTCGTTGCCGCGGTAGGAGTGCCACAGCGTGACCGAGCTCCCCGCCGGCGGCTCCGCGCGCGCCGTCCCCGCCAGCGGGCCCGCGACGAAGCACGCCGCCAGCACCAGCACGACGAGCGCGGCGAGCGTCTTCACGCCCGGTCCAGGGTGACGCCGCGATCGTGATCGAAGAGGTGCACGTGCTCCGGCCGCACCACCAGCGGCAGCTCGTCCCCGCTCTTCACCGCGCTGCCGATCTCTCCATCGAGCCGAACGATGGTGCGCGCGCCCCCCTCGTGCAGCGTGCCGTAGGCGAACGCTTCGAAGCCGAGCGACTCGACGATCTCCACCTTCAGCTTCGCCGCGATGGTCGCGCCGCCGTGGTCACTCGCGCCGACGATGCTGACGGCCGGCAAGAAGTCGTGCGGACGCACGCCGAGGTCGACCACCTTCCCCTCGACCAGCTGCGCGCCGCCGAAGCGCGCCTCATCGAGCGACACCTCGAGCCCCGGCGCGCGCGCCTTCCACGCGCCGTCCACCTGCGCCAGCTTCGCCTGCACCAGGTTCATCGGCGGCGAGCCGAGGAAGGTCGCCACGAAGCGCGTCCGCGGACGATTGTACACCTCGAGCGGCGCCCCCTTCTGCTCCACCTGCCCGCCGTTGAGCACCCACAGCGTGTCGGCCAGGGTCATCGCCTCGACCTGGTCGTGCGTCACGTAGAGCGTGGTGGCGTTCAGCCGGTCGTGCAGCTTGCGGATGTCGACCCGCACCTCGGCGCGCAGGGCCGCGTCGAGGTTCGAGAGCGGCTCTTCGAAGAGGAAGAGCGTCGGCCGGCGCACCGTCGCTCGCCCCATGGCCACGCGCTGCCGCTGCCCGCCCGAGAGCTGCTTCGGCAGCCGGGTCAGCAGCTTGTCGAGGCCGAGCATGGCGCTCGCCTCGGCGATGCGCGCGTCGATCTCCGCCTCGGGCGTCTTGCGCAGCCGCAGCCCGAAGGCCAGGTTCTCGCGCACGGTGAGGTGCGGGTAGAGCGCATAGCTCTGGAACACCATGGCGATGTCCCGCGCGCCCGGCGAGAGCTTCGTCACGTCGCGCCCGGCCAGCGAGATGGTCCCCTCGTCCACCTGCTCGAGCCCGGCGACCAGGCGCAGCAAGGTGCTCTTGCCGCAGCCGCTCGGCCCGACGAGCACGGCGAACTTCCCCTCGTCGATGTCGAGATCGACGCCGCGGAGGATCGGGTTGCCGCCGAACGCCTTCTTCACGCCGCGCACGGAGCAGCGCGGTGCTCTGGCAGAGGACGGCGGCGGTGCAGAGCTCGCGTTCGTCACGGGGAGGACTCGAGCACGTAACGCATGCCGAAGATGCGCGCGAGCGCAAAGCGCGGGAATCTCTCCGACGCCGGTGAGCGGACGGACCTAGGCTGAGCGCCGGTCACGATGGAATCCGCCCCCACCAAGCCCGGCGCAGGCCTCTCCACGGGCGCGCGCCTGCTGTTCGGCCTCGCGGCGGCGTGGCTCGCGGCCATGGCCTCGTTCTCGTGGAGCACCGCGTCAATCGAGTCGACCCTCCGCTGCGCGGACGGCACCTGCGTCATCGACGAGGCGCAACCGCTCCGCCCGGCGGTCCACCACGAGGTGCCGGTCGCGGCCATCGACCACGTCTCGCACGTCGACATGAGCCTCGGCCGCAACAGTTACCAGCGGCTGATCCTCGAGTCCTCGCGGGTCGACGACCAGCAGGTGGGCTGCGCCGACGGCCCGACCATCTTCGCCGAGATCGACGCGCTCGACGCGTACCTCCACGCGCCGACCGGCGTGCACCTGTTCCACACCTCGGCCAGCAACCCGGGCTCCCGCGTGGGGAGCCTCGTGTTCGCTGCGATCGCGGTGGCGTTGCTGGTGATCGCGCTGCGCGGGCGTCGGGTGGTTCCGTACCGGTAGCGAATCTCAGTTCGAGCAGCCGATGCGCTGCGTGTCGTAGGCCATCTCGTCGAACCAGGCCTCGTATTGCTGATCGGTCGGCTGCCCGGTCTCGCCGTAGACTGCGAGGCCGATCCACGCCTGCGTGTACGTCGGCAGGTAGTACCCGGCGTCCTTCGCTCGGCCCGGCACGTTGACGTACGTCTGCAGCGACGGGTGGTCGACGCCGTCCCACCAGAAGTCGGTCCGGTCGGCCGTGCCGTCGTTCATCCACTCGATGCACAGCCACTGGTCGACGGGGATCACCTCCGGCGCGCTCCCGTCCGGTCCCGGATCCTTGTCGTTGTTGGTCCAGTCGCCCGTGCCGCCGTCTTCCGATCCAGTATCGGTGCCGACGCTGAAGAGGTTCCCCAGCGATTTTCCGGAGGTCTCGAACTGTGACGACAAGCGCGTCTCGCCGGCCTGACCGGTGCCGGTGGCCGCCGCGAAGGTCCAGTGCGCGTACGTCGCCGGCGCCCGGGGAACCTGGTGGAAGCGCACGAACACGCGCCCGAAGTAGCGATCGTCGACCACGGGGAAGATGCTCTTGAGGACCAGCTCGGCCTCGCCGGGACCGTTCAAGAGGACGTGGAGCGAGCTCGAGCCGCGCGCGAACTGGCTGGTGTCGACGGCGAGCGTGTCGCCCGTGGAGACCGCCTGCGAGTACGCGCTCGCGTCGAATGACGACTCGAAGCCGTCGCAGAAGAGCGTGCCCGAATCGGCGCAGCGGCTCGCGCCGAAGAAGGTGGTCGGGTCGGTGCTGAAGACGCGCCCGGCGTCGACGGCAGCGTCGGCGGAAGGGGCCGCATCGAGGATAGGTCCGGCATCGGCGAGAGGCGAGGTGCCGGAGTCGAGCTTGGCCGTCGTGGCGTCGCTGCCGGCATCCTTCGCGGGCGACGTGTCGTCGTCGTCGCTGGAGCAGGCGAGGATACCGACGGCGCAGGCGGCGCTCGCCACGAAGAGAACGAAGAGGGGGCGGGGGGACACCCCGCAATCCTAAGTCACCGAGCATGCGATCGGTGACTTAGACTCGTCGTGATGAGGTGTTCGACATCGCGGAGCGCTGCGTGACGGACAATCCGTCCACCCGGGAGCTCGTGTTGCGGGCGATGGAAGGGGCGTCCATCCACCCGGTGCTGCGCGTTCTCTCGGGTCCGCATCTGGGCGCAAGCTTGGTCCTGGCGCAAGAGGGGCGCGCGTACACGATCGGTCGCTCGCGCGCCTGTGATCTCGCGCTCGAGCACGACGGCGACGTTTCGCGTGAGCACCTGGAGGTCCGGGTCGACGAAGGCCAGGTCGCGATCCGCGATCTGCGCACCCGGCACGGCACGCGGCTCGCCGGTGCCCGCCTCGAGCCGGACCGCGCCGCACGCTGGGCCTATGACTCGATCGTACGGATCGGCGGGACCGAGATGGACCTCGTGCCGCCCGCGACATACCGGCTCGAGCAACTCGTCGGCGCCGTCGATGCGTCCGCGATCGAGCAGCCAGTCGATGACGCGAGTGACGAGCCGTCGGCGCGGGAACCCGAGTCGAGCCAGCTCGTGCCCGCAAGCCCCCCCGTCGCGGTCGAGCACTCCCCGGCCCCTGCGGACACGCGCCCTGCCGCACTCGACTCACCGACCGCCAAGCGCGACGCCGGCTCCGCTGCGCACAAGGCGATCATCGTTGGCGCGGGCACCTTCGTGCTGCTCGCTGTCGGCGTCGCGATCGCACTGCTCCTCTCGTTTCGCTGAGCTTCCTCAAAGCAGCTGCCCCACCCCGGCAGGGCTAACGCCCTGCCGACCCGCCCCAAATCGCGTGCTCGTGCCAAGCTCCGGCACTCCACCGAATCCCCGCCACTCCGCCTGTCACTCCGCGCGCTCAGGGGCGAGTACGGAACTCCGCCTGCGAGCGCACGGAACCTTCACGGGAGGGACTCATATTGCTGGATCGCCGCCGCGAGGCCCGCGGGGCCCGCCGCGCCCGCATTGCCTGGGTTGCCATTTCCCGTGCCTCCGACAGCGAACGCGCCGGGCCCACCGGGCCCCCCCCGCGG
>JAMFST010000731.1 GCA_026225435.1 Labilithrix luteola | reverse complement strand
GTGGGCCTCTGCGCCGACGGCGCCAGCGACGTGAGCGGGCAGATCTTCGGGGTGCGAAACAACGAGATCTTCCTCTTCAGCCAGCCGCGCCCGATCCGCAGCGCGCACGCCGGCGACGGCTGGACGCCCGAGACGGTGCTCTCGAACGCGCTGCCGATGCTCAAGGCGGACTTCTACGATCTCGATCGCTCGTCCGACGTCTTCACCTGGGATCCGGTATAAAAAAGCGATCATGCCGGCCACTGCCAAGAAGGTTTCCCGTCGCGCCGAGCCGCCGCCGGTTCGCCCGGTGCAAGGGAAGTTCGACGAGCTCGACTGGGAGCTGCGCCTCGGCTTCCTCATCCACGACGTGTCGCGGTTGCGGCGCAGCGCCTTCGATCGCTGCCTCAAGCCGCTCAACGTCACCCGCTCGCAGTGGTGGGTGCTCGCCTATCTCTCGCGCGAAGACGGGATGACGCAGTCGCAGCTCGCCGAGGAGCTCGATCTCGGCAAGGTGGCCATCGGAGGGCTCATCGATCGGCTGGAGAAGTCAGGCCTGGTGCGCCGTGACGCGGACGCGACGGACCGGCGCGTCAATCGCGTGTTTCTCCAGCCCAAGAGCCAGCAGCTGATCGCGCGCATGCGCAAGACCAGCCACAAGATGAACCTCGAGATCCAGTCCGGCCTCCTCGACGGCAACCTGGAGACCACCGCCAAGACGCTCAGCGCCATGAAGCACAACCTGCTGGCGTACCTGGCCGCAAAACCCTGATCGAGACACGAGCCTGGTCCTGTCGTACGCTAGTGAACGAACGACAGGACGAGGAGACTCATGGTTCTCGATGAAGAGCAGCGCGAGCTGCAGCAGGCGGCGCGAAAGTTCGCCAAGGAGCGGCTCCTTCCCGACTACCTCCAGCGGGAGAAGGACGAGGTCCTCGACCGCGATCTGTTGCGCGAGATGGGCAAGCTCGGGCTCCTCGCGATCGACATGCCCGAGGAGCACGGCGGCCTGGGGGTGAGCGGCGTCACCGCCGGGCTCGTGGCCGAGGAGCTGGCCTACGGGGACTTCAACATCTCCTGCGTCTCGGTCATCGGCTCGCTCGCCGGCGCCATCCTCCTGCGCAACGCTCCGGCGCACGTCGTCTCGGAGTGGGTTCCGGCCATCGTGGCGGGCGAGCGGATCGTCGGCATCGCCGTCACCGAGCCGCGCGGCGGGTCCGACGCGGCCAACCTGCAGCTGCGCGCGCGCCTCGACGGCGACCACTACGTCCTCGACGGCGAGAAGACGTCGCTGACCTTCTCCACCACCGCCGACGCCTATGTCCTGCTCGCGCGCACCGGCACGCCGGAGTCGGGCGCCAAGGGGGTCACCGCCTTCTTCGTCCCCACCAGCACGCCGGGGCTCACGCGCACCAAGTTCGACGACGTCGGCAGCCGCATCGTCGGCCGCGGCTCGATCTTCTTCGACGGCGTGCGCATCCCGGTGGCCAACCGCATGGGCGAGGAGGGGCGCGGCTTCTCCCAGGTGATGCAGGGTTTCGACTACAGCCGCGCGCTCATCGCCCTGCAGTGCATCGGCGCGGCGCAGGCGTCGCTCGACGAGGCGTGGGCGTACACGAAGGAGCGCGAGGCGTTCGGCGGCCCCATCGCCCGCTACCAGGGGGTGACCTTCCCGCTGGTCGACGGGGACTCGATGATCGCCGCGATCCGTCAGCTCTGTTACCACTGCCTCTCCCTGCGCGACGCGGGGCAGAAGCACACCGCCGAGGCGGCGATGGTCAAGTGGATGGGGCCGAAGACCAGCTTCGACGTCATCCACCAGTGCCTCCTGACCTACGGCCACTACGGCTGGTCGAAGGACTCACCCCACCAGCAGCGCATGCGCGACGTGATGGGCCTCGAGATCGGCGACGGCACGGCGAGCATCATGAAGCTGATCATCGCCCGCGAACGCGCGGGCCGGGCCGCGGGTTGATCGGAAGGCGGAGAGAAGAACAAATGTCCAAGTACGAATCCACCTTCGCGGCCGGCTCCTTTGCGGGCAAGGTCATCGTCATCACCGGCGGTGGCAGCGGGATCGGCCGCTGTACCGCGCACGAGCTGGCCTCGCTCGGCGCCACCGTGGTCATCATGGGGCGCAACCCGGAGAAGCTCGAGGCGGTGCGCCAGGAGATCGTCGAGGACGGCGGCAAGGTCAGCACCCAGGTCTGCGACATCCGCGACGAGGCGCAGGTCATCGCCGCGGTCGACCAGGTGATCGCCGATCACGGGCGCATCGACGGCCTGGTGAACAACGCCGGCGGTCAGTACCGCGCCGGCCTCGAGACGATCAGCACCAAGGGCTTCGAGGCGGTGGTGAAGAACAACCTCACCGGCGGCTTCATCTTCATGCGCGAGGTGTACAACCGCTCGATGGCCGCGCACGGCGGTTCGATCGTCAACATCATCGCCGACATCTCCAACGGCTGGCCCAACTTCGCCCACTCGGGCGCGGCGCGCGGCGGCATGCTCACGCTGAGCGAGAGCGCAGCCTGCGAGTGGGCCGAGTCGGGCGTGCGGGTCAACACCGTCGCGCCGGGATGCATCGCCACCAGCGGCTTCGACAAGTACGACGCGGCGGCGCAGGCGGACATCGCCAAGTACGCCGAGCGCGTCCCGCTCCGTCGCTTCGGCACCGAGGCGGAGGTGTCGGCGGCGATCGTCTTCCTCCTCTCCGCCGGCGCCGCGTACATCACCGGCACCTGCGTGCGCGTCGACGGCGGCGTGCCCAACGCCCGGCAGACGCACGACCTCACGGCGCACGAGCGGAGCAAGCCGTACAATGGGTTTCATCGCGCCTACCTTCCGAAGCTGTTAGGTGGCGAGAAGTGACGCCATGACTGCACCGCCCGCGCCGCCGCCTCAGCCCCCACAGGTTCGACCGGCGCCCGCCGCCTGGACGGAGCCGGGGGCCTTCGAGGTGGCGCCGGGCGTCTATCGCATCCCGCTGCCGATGCCGAACGACGGCCTCGCGGCGGTGAACGTCTTCGCCATCGAGGACGGAAGCGCGAAAGGCGGGCTCACCCTGGTCGACGGAGGCTGGGCCGTCGAGGCGGCGCGCAAGGCGCTCGAGGCCGGGCTGAAGCAGCTCGGCGCCACCACCCGCTCGATCACCCGCATCCTCGTCACCCACTCGCACCGCGATCACTACACGCTCGCCGTGCAGCTGCGGCGCGAGCTCGGCATCCCCATCGCGCTGGGGATCGGCGAGAAGCCGAACCTCGAGACGATCATCGCCGGCATCTCCAACTTCACCCCGCAGCTGCCCATCCTGCGCGAGGCGGGCGCCTTCGAGCTGGCGGACTTCATGGAGAAGAAGGTCCGCCCGATGAACCTCGCCGACGGCTGGGAGCTGCCGGACCAGTGGCTCGAGGCGGGCGAGACGGAGGTGGGGCAGCGGCGCCTGACCATCCTGGCGACGCCGGGGCACACGCGCGGCCACGTGGTCTTCGCCGACCAGGAGAACCAGCTGCTCTTCGCCGGCGACCACGTGCTGCCGCACATCACGCCGTCGCTCGGTCTCGAGGCGGCGCTCACGTCGTCGCCGCTGCGCGATTTTCTCTCCTCGCTGGCGGCGGTCCGCGCGCTTCCCGATCTGAAGCTCCTCGGCGCCCACGGGCCGTCGGGGGCGAGCTCGCACCAGCGGGTGGACGAGCTGGTGCTGCACCACGATCAGCGCCTCGCCGAGATGCTCGCCGTCGTCGCCGCCGCCGCGCCGGAGATCGGTGTGACCTCGATGGCCGTCGCCGGGAGCGTCGGCTGGACGCGTCACAAGCGCGCGCTCGCCGATCTCGACCCCTTCAACGAGATGCTCGCGATCTGCGAGACCACCTCGCACCTGCGGGTGCTCACGGAGACCGGCGCCGTCGTCCGCCGCCACGATCCCTCGGGCGTGGCGCTGTACTCGGCTGCCCACCCGGTGGCATCCGGCTCGCAACCGTGACCATCTTTCGTCACTCGCCGGCGGGGTGAGGGCGTCATCTACGGGAAATCACGCGCTGACCGGGGCCGGCACGAGCGCTGCTCTGGTCTCGGCTGGACCTCCGCGGTGCTGGTCGCGTCGAGCTCACGACGCTCAGGATCCGGTGAAGACCGGCTTGCGCTTGGCGCTGAAGGCGGTGATGCCTTCGCGCGCGTCCGCGGTCCGCGCCGTGCGAGCCAGCGCCTGCGCCTCGAGCTCCAGCTGCGCCTCCAGCCCCTGATCGGTCGCCGAGAGCAGGAGGCGCCGCGTCTCCCCGAAGGCCCGCGTGGGACCGGCGGCGAGTCGTTCGGCCAGCGCGCGCGCGTGCTCCTGCAGCTTCGCCGCCGCGACCACCTCGTCGACCAGCCCGGCCGCGAGCGCGGTCTTCGCGTCGAGCGTCTCGTTCAGCAGCAGGTAGCGCCGGGCGCGCGACAGACCCATGCGCCGCGTGAGCATGATCGACGAGCCAGCGTCGCAGCTGAAGCCGATGCCGGGGTAGGCGGCGACGAAGCGCGCCTCCTCGGCGGCGACGAGGAGATCCGCGCCGGCCATGAACGACACCATGCCGCCGGCGCAGATGCAGTGAATGGCGCCGATGACCGGCGCGTTCATCCGCTGGAAGCGGGCGATGGCCGGATGGATCTGCGAGGTCATCTCGAGGATGATCCGCGGCAGCTGCTCCAGGTTGGCGTTGAAGAACGCCAGATCGCCGCCGAAGCTGAACGCCTTCCCCTCGGCGCGCAGCAGCACCGCGCGCACCTTCGCGCCACCTTCCGCTCCGGGCTCTGCGTGATGGGCCAGCTCGGCGGAGAGCGCGTTCACGTCGTCGCAGAACGCCTGGTCGATGGGGTTGCCACGCTCCGCCTCGGTGAACACCACCTCGGCCACCTTCGACTCGCTGATCGACAGGCGTAGCGTCTTGTACGTGCGGTTCACTTCGTCTCTCCCGTCTTCTCGGGGACGGTGCGCTCGGCCTTCTCGCGCTCCGAGCCCGCCTTGATCGCGTCCTTCGCCTCGCCCCACTGCTCGTCGCTCAGCTCCGACAGACCGGCGAAGGTGTTCGGCCCGGCGAGGTGCTGCGCACCGTCGATGGCGATGGTCTGCCCGGTCAGGTAGTCGCAGCCGTCCGACATGAGGAACGTCATCAGGTTCTGCAGCTCGTGCATCTGCCCGAAGCGACGCAGCGGGATGGTCTTGGGGTCGGTGGCGCCGACGGTCACGCCCGGGATCGGGTTCAGCTTCTCCCACGCCCCTTCGGTCGGGAACGGGCCGGGCGCGACGGCGTTGAGCCGGATGCCGTACGGCCCCCACTCGACCGCCAGCGACATGGTCATGGCGTGGAGCGCGGTCTTGGCCATCGCCGAGGGGACCACGTAGGCCGAGCCGGTCCACACCCAGGTGACCAGGTTGCTCACGATCGAGCCGCGCACCTTGCCGTCGATCCAGCGCTTGCCCACGGCGAGCGTGGCGTAGAAGTTCCCGTCCATCACCGTCGAGCGGATCGCCTCGTAGCCGCGCGGCGAGAGGTCCTTGGTCGGGGCGATGAAGTTGGCGGCGGCGTTGTTGATCAAGCCGGTGAGCGGGCCATCTTCCCAGATGCGCGCCACCATCGCGTCGACCGACTCCGGGTCGCGCAGGTTGCAGCCGAGGCCGATCACCTTGCCGCCGGTCTGCCCGCTGATCTCGCTGGCCGCCTCGGTGAGGAGCGCTTCGCGGCGCCCGCAGATGTACACCGTCGCGCCGTGCTCGGAGAAGCCGCGGGCGATCTCGCGACCGAGCCCGCTGCCTCCGCCGCTCACCAGGATGCGCTTGCCCGCGAGGGCGTCCGCCTTGAAGGGATCTTTCACGATGTCTCCACGCTCTTCGGATGTCAGATGGGGGGATGCCGCTGAACCTCGGCGTACCGGGCATAACCCTCGCCGATGCCGTATTCCATGATGCCGTGACCGACCTCGTCGCCGTCACGCACCTCGATGACGTGGTCGGCCAGGGTACGAACCAGCTTGCGGACGGCGGGATCGTCGAGCTTCCACTGCTCGTGCGCCACGTGCAGCTTCCCCTTGTCGTCCCCCTGGAACCAGCCGTCGAGGCCGCCGTACAGGCCGCCCTTCAGCCAGTAGCGTCCGGGGAGCGCGCGCAGGGTGAGCGGCTTCTTCGTCCCGTCGGAGAAGATCGCCTCGAGCTTCGCCGAGCGCACCGTCTGCCCGTGCGGATCGTCGGCCCAGGTGATGTCGTGAGTGAGGGCCGCGAGCTTGCGGCCGCGGCCGGGGCGGGTGCCGATGGCGCTGACCTCCTCGCCGGTGATGTAGATGGTGTCGCCCGGCGCGCGCTCCTTGAGGAACAGGTGCAGCCCGCGATCCTGAAATTGTACGGTCGTCCACAGGAAGAGGAACGGCGGATAGAACGTCACCGGCGGGTGCGTCTCGTCCGTGCGCATCTCGGCGCGCAGGCCCCAGCTGTGATCGCGCTGCCCCCACCAGGTCTCGGGCGTCACCTCGTGGCGCGTGCCGCCCGCCTCGATCCACCCGCGGTACCGACCGAGCTGCTGGACCCGCATCATGTCCTCGGTCACGCGCCCCTGGCGGCGACGGAAGTGCGGATGCTCCTCGTGCGGGTTCATCGAGGCGATGAGCTCGAGATCGAACGACACGCCGGACGCGTTCGGCTCGAGCCGCAGCCGGTGGCGCCGCAGCCCTTCGAGCACCTCGATGCGCAGCGGCCCCACCGTCGTCTCGAGCGGATTCGGGCGGGCGTGGCGAGACGCGCGGAAGTTGTGCTGCACACCGTTCGGACCTCCGGTGGCGACGCCGGCGAAGACGTCCATCACGTTGCGATTGGGGTGATAGCCGAGCCCGATATCGAAGATCACCTCGCCCCCGGCAAGCGGATGACCGGTGTACCAGAGGCGCTCCATCCACGACGGATCGCTGCTGTCGACGTGGTCGAACGTCGTCGCCGACTGGTGGCCGATGAGATCGTCCTGCGGGGTCAGCATGGCAACTTCACGTGCTCCTCTCCTTGCCGAGGGAGATCTCGGCGAACATCGGCTTGGCGCTCGTCGACAGCTCGTGACGCAGCTGCCGGTGCAGGTACGCGTCGACGGCCCGCTCGACCGCCGGGATCTTGGTCCCCTGCGCCGCGTGCCAGTCGATGAGCGCACAGACCTGGGCGTCGCCGGCGTCGCGCGCCTGCTCGGTCACCTCCGCCAGCTTCGCCGGGCGCGGCGCGTCGGCGGAGAGGCCGTCGATCTGCTCGAGCGAGAGTCGCAGCTCGTCGAGCGCCGCCAGCTGCTCGCCGAGGAACGCCGTCGACCAGCCGGCGCGCAGGCGCAGGTTTTTCAGCAGAAAGATGACGCCGAAGACCTGCCCGCGCGCGAATTCACCCTCGGTCGCCGGCAGCACGTTCTGCCGGAGCGCCTCGATCATCCCGTCGATCAACCGCGGAAAGCTGTTGTTCACGACGCTGCCTCCAGCGCCTTCTCCAGCTGCCGCAGCACCGGCGCGATCTGCGTGGCCATCGCCGGCATGCGCATGTCGAAGAAGCCCTTGTGCTCGAAGGCATGCGCGCCCGCCATATGCACCGCGGCGAGCTTGAGCAGCGAGAAGATTGTATAAAAGTGCATCGACTCCGGCTGCACGGGCAGGCCGGTCTTCGCCTCGTGGCGGGCGTAGAGCTCGTCGCGCGAGATGAGCTGACTCATCAGTTCGGTCCCTCCGCGGTACTGCGGCAGGCAGCTCCAGCCGAGGTCCTCGTGCGGATCGCCGAGGCGCACCAGCTCCCAGTCGAGGATGGCGGTGATGCGCCCGTCCTGCTCGAGGAAGTTCCCCAGCCGGTAGTCGCCGTGAACGATCGACAGGCGCGGCGCGACCGGCGCATGGGCGCGCAGCCAGGCGAGCACCTTGTGCATCATCGGGTGCGGCCGCGTCGCCCAGCGGCGGTAGCCGCGCTCCCACTCGTCGACGGCGCGGGCGGCGGCGTTCTGCCGGGTCAGCCCCTCGCCGAAGCGCGCCAGGCCGGTGCGCGTCCAGTCGAGCGCGTGCAGCTCGCCGAGGATGTCGGCGAACTGCTGGCCGATGGCCCCGTCGCTGCGCGGCGAGCGGTCGTCCGCGTCCCAGGGGATGACGGTGACGCCGGGGGACTTCTCGGCGACGAAGAACGGGGCGCCGAGGATCGACTCGTCATCCGACCAGGCGAAGGCGCGCGGCGCCGGTACGGCCGTCCCCTCGACCGCCTTCAACGCCTCGAACTGCGGAGCGGCGCTGTACGGCGCGAAGAGCCCGTTCGGCGGCCCCAGGCGGAGCACCAGCTCGGTGACTCCATCGAAGCCCGGCGCCTCGATCGACACGCCGTACGTGCTCCAGGAGAAGCCCGACGGATACTGCTTCCACCCGCGGCTCGTCACCGGACGGCCGAGGAGCTTCGTCACGTGCGCGTCGAAGCGCGCCGTCAGGTCCGGCAGACCGCCGCTCATCGGGCTGCGGCGCGCGCCCGCTCTCGCAGCACTGGCTTCTGCACCTTGCCGCTCGGGGTCATGGGGAGCGACGGCTCGAAGTGGATCGACTTCGGCACCTTGTAGCCGGCGAGGTGCTCGCGGCAGTGGCCCTGCAGGTCCGCCTCGGTGAGCGTTGCACCCGCGACCAGGACCACGAACGCCGTCACCTTCTGCCCCCAGCGATCGTCGGGCACGCCGATGACCGCGGCCTGGGCGACGGCGGCGTGCTTGGCGAGCGCCTGCTCCACCTCCACCGAGTAGACGTTCTCGC
Organism: Labilithrix luteola; assembly: GCA_026225435.1. GTDB lineage: Bacteria > Myxococcota_A > Polyangia > Polyangiales > Polyangiaceae > JAMFST01. Next base: position 6,222 of record JAMFST010000731.1, on the reverse strand, counting down.
CGCCGGTGATGACCATGTCCTTCACCCGATCGACCAGGTAGTAGAACCCGTCGCCGTCACGGCGCCCGAGATCGCCGGTGTGGTACCAGCCGTCCTTGAGCACCCGCGCCGTCGCCTCCGGCTGGTTCCAGTACCCCGTGAACATGGCGGGCGTGCGCACCGCGACCTCGCCGATGGTGCCGTCGGCGACCGCGTTCCCCTCGAGATCGACGATCTTGATCTCGAGCAGAGGCAGGAGCGTCCCGCAGGCCGACAGGCGCGCCTCGTGCCCCGGGATCGCCTCCGGGCGGAGGATGGTCACGATCCACATCTCCGTCGCGCCGTACAATTGGTACAGCTCGCAGCGGAAGCCCTCCTTCGCGCGGCGCATGAGGTCGGCGCTGATCGGCGAGCCGAAGTAGTAGATCGAGCGCACGGAGGCGAAGTGCTCGGGGGCGTAGGCCGGGCTAGCGAGCAGCACCTGGATGGCCGTCGGGACGAGGGGGATGATGGTGCAGCGATCGCGCTTCACCACCTCGATGACGCCGGCGGGATCGAACTGCGGCAGCACCGAGAGGGTCGCCCCGGCGTAGAGCGGCTCGAGGCACACCCAGCTCCCGCCGAGGTGGAAGTTGGGCATCAGCATGAGCATGCGGTCGTCCGGGAGACAGCTCATGTTCGGCTCGAGCGACCAGACGAGGAAGGAGTGGTCGAACGCTTCCTGCGAGAAGATTGCCGCCTTCGGCTTGCCGGTGGTGCCGGACGTGTACGTGAGGAGCGCGCGCGAGCTGGCGGCCAGCGGCGTGTGCGGATCGGTGGTGTTCGTCCCCATCCACGCGGTCAGGCGATCTCCGGCGAGGCCGGCCGGGTCGAAGACGACGAGCTCCGGCGGGTGCTGGCAACGCGCCTGCACCGCCTTCATCACCGTCTCCATCTCCTGGCTGACGAAGATCAGCGGCGACGTCGCGTCGTCGACGATCTGCAGCAGCTCGTTCTCCGGGCAGCGCCAGTTGAAAGGGACGACCGGGCAGCCGGCCTTCCCCGCGGCGAACCACACCTCGAAGAGCTCGAGCGAGTTCTTCCCGATGAAGCCGACGGGAGAGCCGGGCTTGACCCCGCGCTCGATCAGCCGGTTGGCGAGGGCGCTCGATCGCCGATCCAGCTCGGCGTACGTCCGCGTCGCCGCGCCGTCGATGAGCGCGACCTTGTCCGGACGGCGTGCGCCCCAGTACCGCACGATGTCCGGGATGGTCCGGATGTCTCCATATCGCCACATGGGGACCTCCGACTCAGAGTTTGTTGGCGGTGGCGCCGGCGCGCCCCTTGTCCTGCTTCTCGAGGAACGCCCTGGAGCGCTGCTCGACCGCCGGATTGCCGCCGCACAGCGCGTACCCGAAGAGGCACTCGACCTTGAGCTGCTCGTCGAGCGTGCGGCCGATGACCTCGAAGATGGTCTCCTTGGCCGACTCGACGGCGCGCCGGTCATTGCGCAGGATGCGCGCGACCACGTCCTCGGTGGTCGCCATCAGCTGATCGTGCGGCACGACCCGCGACACCATGTTGGCGGCGAGCGCACGCTGCGCGCTGATCGGCTCGCCGGTGAGCTCCATCTCGAGCGCGATCCCCACGCCGCAGGTGTTCACCAGCCGGACGATCCCTCCGTCGGCGGGGTGCATCCCGCGGCGCAGCTCGAAGGAGCCGAACTGCGCGCGCTCGGAGGCGATGCGAATGTCGCAGGCCATGGCCAGCTCGAGCCCGCCGCCGAGCACCCAGCCGTTGCAGGCGGCGACGATCGGCTTGTACAGCCGGTGCAGCCCGCGGGTGATGCCGCCGGCGAACCCATCCGGCAGCTTGTCGCGCGCGAGGCTCGGCCCCGCGTCGGCCCACTCGGGCACGTGGGTCTTCAGGTCGGCTCCGGCGCAGAAGGCGTCGCCGTTGCCGGTGAGGATGGCCACGCGCAGGACCGGATCGTCGCGGAAGTCGGTCCACACCTCGCGCAGCCGGTGGTGCACGTCGAGGTCGATGGCGTTCTTCACCTCGGGGCGGTTCAAGGTGATGTAGGCGACTTCGCCCTTCTTCTCGTAGATGACTTTGTCGGCCATGGTGGTTCCCGTCATTTCGGATCGGTGAGAATCTCGGGTGCCTCGGCTCGATGGAGCCCCTCGTACGGTCTGCTGCGCGAGCCTTCCGGCAGCTTCCCCCAGATCTCGCGGGCGTTCGGCGCGCCACCGTCGACGCGCAGGCAGGCGCCGGTGATGAAGGCGGCGGCGGGGGAGAGGAGAAAGACGATCGCCGCCGACACCTCGGACTCGGTGCCGAAGCGCTGCAGCGGGATCTTCGGGACCACCTCGTTCTGGATGTAGCTGCGGTGCTTGGCGTCGTAGGTGTCGAGGCCGCTCGAGGCGATGGCGCCCGGCGCGATGGTGTTCACCCGCACACCCGACGTGGCCCACTCGCTCGCCGCGCTCTCGGTCAACGTGAGCATCCCGCCGCGCGACGCCCCCGAGTGGGCAAAGTTCGGCCAGCCGTTCCAGATGTCGGCGATCATGTTGACGATGGCGCCGCCGTTGGCCTCCATCCAGCGCGTGTACACCTCGCGCATGAAGACGAAGCCGCCGGTGAGGTTGGTGCGCACCACCGCCTCGAACCCCTTGGTGGAGATGCTCTTCATCTCCGAGCGGTACTGACCGCCGGCGTTGTTCACCAGGCCGTCGATCCGGCCGGTGGCTGCGAGCACGGCGTCGATGGTGGCGATGACCGTCGCCTCGTCGCGGATGTCGCAGACGTGCGCGCTCGCCTTGCCGCCATCCTCGACGAGCTCGGCGCGCACCTTCTCGAGCTTGGCGGGATCGCGACCGACGAGGGCCACATGCGCCCCCAGCGCGCCCAGCTCGTGCGCGGTGCACCGGCCGATGCCGCTGCCGCCACCGGTGACGATGACCGTCTGCCCGGCGAACAGATCGGGGACGAACACGGATCGAAAGCTCATTTGGCGTTCACTTGGGGTTCGCTGCCCTTCCGGCGCGCGCGCGGGCGACGATCATCTTCATGACGCCGGCGGTGCCGTCGCCGATCTCGAGGCCCATGACGTAGCGCATGCGCTGTTGGTGCGGCGAGTCCATCGACCAGCCGTAGTGGCCGAAGGTGAGGAGGCACTGGTGAATGACGTCGAAGCTGGTCTTCGGCCCCATCCACTTGACCATCGCCGCTTCGACGGTGTGTGGCGCACCCGCGTCGCGCAGGCCGAGCGCGTGGTAGGCGAGGTGGCGGGCCGCGGCGAGCAGCGTCTCCCCTTCGACGAGCGGGAAGGTGACCCCCTGGAAGCGGGCGAGGGGAGCGCCGAACGCCTCGCGCTCCTGCGTGTAGCGCCACGCTTCGTCGACCGACGCCTGCGCCGCGCCGATGCACTGCAAGGCGATGAGCGCGCGGCTGTAGTCGAAGCCGCTCATCACCTCGGAGAAGCCGCGCCCCTCGGCGCCGAGCAGGTGCCCGGCAGGAACGCGCACCCCCTCGAAGAAGAGCGAGCCGCGACCGGTGGCGTGACCGCCCACGTCGTCGAAGCGCGTGCGCGTGAGCCCGGGGCTGTCGCTGGGGACGAGGAACGCGCTCACCCCCTTGGCTCCGAGCGACGGATCGCCGATGCGGGCGAAGACGACGAAGGCATCGGCGGTGTCGGAGAAGGTGATGGATGTCTTCTCGCCGTCGAGGACGTACCCGCCTGCGGCCTCGTCGTGACGCGCACGCAAGGTGAGCGCGCTCGCGTCGGAGCCAGCGGACGGCTCGGTGATGGCGAGCGCGAGGATGGCCTCACCGGCGGCGATGCGCGGGAGCCAGCCGTCTTTCACCGCCGACGTCGCGTTGCGCTCGACGACCGCGCCGCACAGCGACTGCACCACGGCGAGCGAGGCGATGTTGAAATCCCCGTAGGCCAGCTCCTCGATGATGATCCCGGCGGTGACGCTGTCGGCCCCCATGCCGCCGTATTGCGCGGGCAGATCCATCGCCAGGAGCCCGAGCTTGCCCATCTCGCGCAACAGCTCCGGATCGACGCGCCGCTCACGCTCGCGCTGCTGGTAGCGAGGGAGCAGCCGCTCGCGGGCGAAGCGCCGGGTGGCCTCGCGGATCTCGCTCTGTGCTTCGGTGAAGACGGTCACGGCGCGGGCACCTCCCCTCGCAAGGTAGGCCCGCAGCGCCGGCGTTCAAGAACAATTGTTTTAGACGGTTGTTTTACGCGCCGCGTCCAGGTTTCGCCGGCTTGACCGCCCGCGTCACCGGTGCGGTGAGCATCCCCACCATCGCGTCGACGAAGTTCTCGAGCACGTCCTCGGTCGACCAGAGCGTGTGCTCGGCGTGCTCCGAGTCCATCGCCGCCTCGCGCGCGGCGAGGAAGGCGGTGCTGGACCAGAAGAGGAACACCAGCCGCTGGTTGGCCACCGGGGTCGGCACGTCCTTCATCTGCGTGCGCAGGAGCGCGAAGGCGCGGTCGTAGTGGATGAAGCCCAGCTCGCGCATCAGGTCGCGCAGCGTCTGCCGCCGGTTCTGCACGAACATGGCGAGGAAGCGCGCGGTGCTCGGCGTTCGCCCTGCACCCGACGCCGGAACCGGCCAGGAGACGATGACCCGCACGATGTCCCGCACCGAAGGCGCCGCTGCTCGTGCCTGCAGCTCCTCGAGCCCCACCTTCCAGTAGGCGTCGGCCGTCCCCATCACCTTGGCGACGAGCTGGCGGATCAGCTCTTCCTTCGAGCGAAAGTAGTAGTTGAGCGAGCCGGCGTTCTTCAGGTTCGCCGCCGCCGCGATGTCGCGCACGGACACCGCCTCGAGGCCGTTGCGGGCGAAGAGCTGGATGGCGGCGTCCTTCAGCCGGTCACTGGTGCTGGGCGCGGGCGGAGCCATGTCCTCCGCCACTGAGCTGATGCGCTTCGGAGAGTCGACCTTCGATCGCACGGGCATTCGAGGTGAGACACCCTATCGCAGCGACAGGCCCGATGACGCAACGCTCGTCTCGACGGTAGACCGACGGGTCGGTCGAACATACGCGGCGACCATCCGCGCATGAGCACTTAAGCTTTGGTGGTATCGCGCCGTTCTCCCGGCAGACCCATCATGCTCGCGACGCGCTCCCCCGTACCGCGTCAACGCACAGGAGCGATTGATTGGCCGCAGTCGATGACGTGGACCCTGGCGATGCGCAATCGCGTCCTCCTCGTTGTCGAGGATGAAGGGACCCTCGCTCTCAGCGTCCCGCAGTCGGGTATCCTCGTGTGCCGCGTCGGTGGGATCCTCTCGCAGGAGATGGCGGGTCGGTGGATCGAGGTTCTGCACTCGCGCCTGCAAGGTGGGCAAGTGTTCGCGACGTTCATGGACTGGGAGCTCATGTCGTCCTACGACTCGGAGGCGCGCCGCCAACTCACGTCATGGGGCATCAAGAACGCCCGTAACTTCGCCCGAGGCACCCACTGCCTCGTCGGCTCGAAAATCGTGGCCATGGGGATCGCCACCGCCGGTCTTTCTCTTTCACTGGTCGGTGTGTCGCTGACGACCTACGCGAGCCGAACCAAATTCGAGACCGCGCTCGCCGCCGCTCTGTAGCTCTCCGCTGCTCGATGGGGCTTTTCGAAGGTCGACGTCCGACTTCGACGCGTCGTCGATCCGCCGGATGATCCGTCAGCCCTCGTCGAGCAGATCCTCGAACGCGCGCTCGAAGTCCTCGTCGCCGCCGCTCGAGCTTCGCACCTGCGACTGGTCGTTCCCGCCGGTCGCCGCCGTCAGCCTCCGCACGCGCGCCTCGACGTCGCGGTAGCGCGAGTCACGGCGGAGGACGCGCTGGTAGTAGCCGAGCGCCTCGCTGTTCATGTTCTGCAGCTCGTAACAGGCGCCGATCTCGAAGCAGAGGACCATCTCCTGGTCCGGTTGCCGGCCGCGCGAGTTCACGCCGCGGAGGAAGGCCTCGAGCGCCTGCTCCACGTTGCCGCGTTCGAGCTCGATCATGCCGACCATCGACAGGCAGATCGTCTCGCGCGTCTCGTCACGCGCGGCGGTCTCGAACTCGCGGATGGCGTCGTCGATCAGCCCCATCTCCTTGTAGGCGACGCCCAGGTCGTAGTGCGACTGCGCGTCGTCGATGCTGATCTGCCGGGCGACCCCCTCCTTGAACTTGGAGAAGACCTCCTCGACGTCGACCTGCTGGGTCGCCGAGGTGAAACCGCCGGGGGCGGGCGCGGCCTCGAGATCGTCGAGCGC
>JAMFST010000730.1 GCA_026225435.1 Labilithrix luteola | reverse complement strand
CGGCCTCCTCTACGCCGTCTACAGCGTCGTCGCCCTGCAGTGGATCCTGCCCTGGGCGCTGCTGACGGTCCGCGACGAGCGCTGGGGAACCCGTTGAGCAGTCGCTGAAGCCGTCCGATACCTCGTGAACGAGAGGTCGGCCTCTCAGCGCTCGTTGGCGGCGCGGAGGATCCTTCGGATGGCGCCATCCGGGAGCGCGTAGGCCTCCGGGGCCGTCAGGTCGCCGATCGGCATCAATAGGCCGCTCTCGTGCAGCAGCCGGAGCAGCACGCTGGCCGCTTCCTGCGCGCGGCGGCGGGTCTCCGCCTCGGGGAGGTGGGCGGAGATGCCGCTCGAGTGGAACTGCTCGACGACGTGCTTCTCGGCGAGCGCGCGCAGGGTCGGCGCCGAGACCGTCTCCTCGGAGGCGAGCGCGCGGAGCATCGCCCCGGCCGGGCCGGTCGACTCGGCGATCTCCGTCTCGACCCACACGCGCAGCGGTGAGCCTTCGCGCTCCTCGCGCTCGAGCGTCTCGCGCGCCCCCTCGATGCCCAGCTGCACGGCGCCGAGGCTGCCCTGGCGCGCGTGGTCGGTGTCGTAGAGCTCGAGGAGCGAGGTGCCGAGCCGCCGCAGCAACAGCGGCACGCCCTGCGACTCGCGGATGATGAGGTCGAGCGCTTCGTCGCTGAAGCGGATGCCCTGGCGCGCGCCGAGGCCGCGCATCATCGAGGAGGCGGCGTCGTCGGACAGGCAGGGGACCGAGAGCGAAGGGAAGGCCCCCATGATCGACTGCTGCCCGAGGGTGCGCAGCGGCGCCCACAGGAGCGGATGCACGGCGGCGCACAGGAGCACGCCGACCGGGGAGCCGCCCTCGGGCTGCGGCACCTCGCCGAAGGCGTTCCGCAGGCGGCCGAGCAGGATGGCGAGCACGTCGAGCGCGCGGCCGAGACGCTCCGGACCGACCGAGAGCGCCTGCTCGAGCTCGTCGATCACCAGCAGCATCGGCGGCGGCCGGCCATCGGCGAACGGCGTGCACGAGAGCGACAGCGCGCGGACCCAGCGGGTGAGGGCGGCGGCGTCGATCTCGCCGGGCGGCGGGTCGGGCACCTCGGCCGCCGGGTAGAGCGCGCGCGCCGAGTCGGCCAGGCGCTCGCTCAGCGAGCGAAGCACCGCGTTGACCGCGTGCGCCGGATCGTCGACGAACGCGATCTCGTGATGGAAGCCGGCGAGGTCGACGTACGCCGACGGGCCGGGGAGGCGCCGCGCGACCTCGAGCGCCAGCGACGACTTGCCGAAGCGACGCAGCCCGGTGACGACCTCCCAGCCGCCGCTCCGGGCCGCCGCCAGCAGGCCGGAGACGAGGCGCTCGCGGTTCCAGAACTGGCTCGACGAGGCGATGCGCCCGCGCACCTCGAAGGGGTTGCCGCGCAGCGAGGTCTCCTCGACCAGGTCGAGCAGATCGGTGGCGTTGTTGGCCCAGTCGAGGCGCGAGAGCGCCAGCGGCATCACGTGCACCGCGCGCGTGCCGCCTTTCCCCGCCCAGTCGAGCAGCGCGCGCACGGCGCCGAGGTCGAGCGACGCGGCGTCGTCGTGCAAGAGGAAGATGACCCGCGTGCCGATGCGCTCGCCGACGCGCACGGCGTGCACCACGTCGCGCTCCTGGATCTTCTGCTCGCCGGTGACCCGCACGACGCACGCCTGCGTCCCCCAGCGCTCCCAGGCGGCGTCGTGGGGGAGCGCGACGGTGAGCACGTCGTGACGCGAGGGGAAGACGAAGCGCCACTGATCGGGCGTGGCGCTCAGGCCGAGCGCCGCGAGCCGCT
>JAMFST010000077.1 GCA_026225435.1 Labilithrix luteola | reverse complement strand
TCGATCGGCCTGGCGATGGGGCTGCGGCAGATGGGGAAGAACGCGGTGCTCGCGCTGCGCGAGCCGTCGCTCGGACCGGTTTTCGGCGTCAAAGGCGGCGGCACCGGCGGAGGGAAGGCGAGCCTCGTCCCCGCCGACGACATCAACCTGCACTTCACCGGCGACATCCACGCCATCACCACGGCGCACAACCTCCTGTCGGCGCTGGTCGACAACGCGGCGTACTTCCGCGACGAGTTCGCCACCGACGCGCGGGACACCTCCGGTCTGTCGCTCGAGGCCAGCGCCAAGAAGGCCTCGCTCGGCGGGCAGCTCGATCCGCGGCAGATCACCTGGGGGCGCGCGCTCGACATGAACGACCGCTTCCTCCGCCGCTGCGTCGTCGGGATGGGCGGCAAGGCGAACGGGATGCTCCGCGAGGAGCGCTTCGACATCACCGCGGCGAGCGAGGTCATGGCGATCCTCGCGCTCGCCACCAGCTACGCCGACCTCGAGGCGCGGCTGGCGCGCATCGTCGTCGGGACCAATCTCGGCGGGCGCGCGGTGACCGCCGGTGACATCGGCGCGGCCGGGGCGATGACCGCGCTCCTGCGCGACGCGCTCAAGCCGAACCTGGTGCAGACGGCGGAGGGCGGGCCGGCCTTCGTCCATTGCGGGCCGTTCGCCAACATCGCTCACGGCTGCAACAGCGTGCTGGCGACGCGGCTGGCGATGGCCACCGGCGATTACGCGGTCACCGAGGCGGGCTTCGGCTTCGACCTCGGCGGCGAGAAGTTCCTCGACGTCGTCTGCCGGCAGATGGGCGTGTGGCCGCGCGCGGTGGTCATCGTCGCCACCTTGCGCGCGCTGCGCATGCACGGTGGCGCGCCGGTGAAGGAGGCGGGCGAGCCGCACGACGAGCGGCTGCGCGCGGGCATCGCCCACCTGGAGAAGCACCTGGAGACGGCGGCGGCGTACGGTCTGCCGCCGATCGTGGCGCTCAACGTGTTCCCCACCGACCGCGAGAGCGACATCCGCCTGGTGGTGGAAGCCGCCGAGCGGCTCGGCGCCCGGGCGGCTCGCTCGGACGTGTTCGCCCGCGGTGGAGAGGTAGGGCGCGAGCTGGCCGAGGTGGTCAGCTCGGTGGTCGACGCCACCGACGCGAGCCCGCCGACGGCGCGCTACGTCTACGAGCTCGAGGACGACGCCGAGTCCAAGGTGCGCAAGATCGCCCGCACGGTGTACGGCGCGGCCGACGTGACCTTCACCAGCAACGCGCAGAAGGATCTGAAGCGGGTGCGGAAGCTGGGCTACGGCGAGCTGCCGGTCTGCATGGCCAAGACGCAGCTGTCGCTCTCCGACGATCCTTCGCTCTACGGTCGGCCCGAGGGCTTCACCCTGATGGTGCGCGAGGTGCGCCTCAGCGCGGGCGCCGGCTTTCTCGTCCCGCTCACCGGCGAAGTGATGACCATGCCCGGCCTGCCGAAGACGCCGGCCGCGCGCGGTGTGCGGCTGCTGCCCAACGGGCAGATCAAGGGGCTGATGCAGAACGACTGACGGCCGCGTGGCCGAGCGCTTCGAGCTCGCCCTCTGCCTTGTCGCGATCCGCGCGGAGAAAGTACTCGTCGAGCGGCGGCGGTGCCACGCTGCTCCCCGCCAGCATCGCGTGGACCTGCCCGCGGTGGTGGATCTGGTGCTCGTAGAGGTGCAGCAGGGTGTCGCCGATCGTCTCGGTCTCCGGCCCCGTGCGCCGCTGTATGGTGATGGCGCGATCGAGGT
>JAMFST010000729.1 GCA_026225435.1 Labilithrix luteola | reverse complement strand
GTCCGAGGTGCAGACGCTGGTCGAGCGCCAGGCTCGGGCCATCGGCCCCCGCAGCGGCAGCGGCTCGGTTCTCCCTCGCCGCTGACGGGCTGGCTCCCGCCGGCTAGGCGGTCGGCGGCTCGCTGGAAGCGCTGGGCGCGCTGGCGTCCTCGTGGAGACGGCGGATCGCCGCTTCCAGCTTGGTGAAGTTGATCGGCTTGGTGAAGTGCTCGGCAAAGCCCGCCAGGCGGCTCTGCCGTCGATCTTCCTCGCGCCCGAACCCGGTGAGCGCGATGCCGTGGATCTTCGCGTTCGCCCGGGCGGCGAGCTTGCGGATCAGATCGTGGCCGCTGCCGTCCGGCAGACCGAGATCGCTGAGCAGCACGTCGAAGGTGAACCCCTCGGCCGCCTCGAGCGCGCTGGCGACGCTGTCGGCCGTCGCCACTTCGAACCCGCGCCGCAGGAGCATGCTCTTCATGAGGATGCAGGTGTCGCGGTGGTCGTCGACCAGCAGAACCCGGATCTTCTGGTCTTCACGCGGGGCGGGCCGCGAAGGCGCCGTGGTCCCCTCGAACGGAGACAGGTGCACGCGGAACACCGCGCCCTTTCCCTTCCCCTCGCTGCGCACGTCGATGGTGCCGCCGAGCATCTCCACCAGCGCGCGGCTGATCGACAGCCCGAGCCCGAGCCCACCGAACGCGCGGCGCACAGCGTCGCTCCCTTGCTCGAAGGCGTCGAACAGCTTGGGCAGCTCCTCGGGACCGATGCCGATCCCGGTGTCGCTCACGGAGATGGCGATCCGCCCGTCCGCCTCGGTCTCGGTCTTCAGCCCCACCTCGCCGCCGGTCGGGGTGAACTTCACGGCGTTCTTCATCAGGTTCCAGAACACCTGCTGCAGGCGCGCGGGATCGGCGAAGGTCTTCGGTGCGCTCGCCTCGAACGACAGGCGCAGGCGCAGCCCCTTGCTCATCACGTCCGGGCGGCAGATATCGAGCACGTTCTGCAGCACCTTGTGGACGTCCACCGCCTCCTTGGAGAGCGGCAGCTTCCCGCGGAACACGCGCGTCAGGTCGAGCAGATCGTCGATCAGCCGCGCCTCGAGCTCCACGTTGCGGCGAATGATCTCGAGCGACGAGCGCCCCTCATCGGAGAGTGTCGTCTCCTCCTCGAGCATCTGCACCGCGGTCATCACTGGCGTGAGCGGCGTGCGCAGCTCGTGGCTGACGATGGTGAGGAACTCGTCCTTCGACCGGCTGGCCGCCTCGGCCACCTCCTTGGCGCTCTTCAGCTCCGAGACGAAGCGCTTTCGCTCGGTGACGTCGAGGTTGATGCCGGCCCAGGAAACGACGTTTCCCGCCTCATCGCGTAGCGGAACGCCACGGCTCAGGACGGCGTAGTACTCGCCGTCCTTGCCGCGCATGCGGTGCTCGTGATCCCAGAAGGAGTCGGCCGCGACGGCCCGGCGGAAGCTGGCGAGGGTGCGCTCGCGGTCGGCGCCGTGGAGGAACTTTGTCCACCCGTCGCCGCGCATCTCCTCGAGCGTCGCGCCGGTCATCTCGAGGAGCGAGTCCCCGACGTACTGCATCCCTCCGCGAGCGTCGGCCGACCAGAAGCCGAAGGGGATGAGATCCCCCATCCGGCGGAAGCGCGCCTCGAGATCTTCCCGCGTCTTTGCCCCGAGAGCGACCAGCGCGTCGATCTCGGGCACCCCCGTCGGGGGGGGCGCGGGGCGCTCGTTCACGCCGCTGTCCCGATCGTCTTCGGGATGCGACTCATCGCGCTTCGGTTCGTTCATGGTCGGTTCGCCGGTCAGGCAAGGTCGAGCAGGTCAGTCCGGGAGAGCTTCCGAGCCAGCGGGCCGACCTTCGGCCTGTCCGTAGCGCTCGAGCTTCCGGTAGAGAGTGCGGCGATCGAAGCCGAGGACCTCGGCCGCGAGCGTCTTGTTCCCTCCGACCGCTTGCAAGACTCGGAGCACATAGCGACGCTCCACCTCGTCCATGGGGAGAAGCTCCGACGGATCCTCGCTCTCGACGAGGACGCGCGACGGCTTGTAGTCGCGCAGCTTCTCCGGAAGGTCATCGACACCGAGCGTCTCGAAACGCGCGAGGGCCACCGCGCGCTCGATGCAGTTCTGCAGCTCGCGCACGTTGCCGGGCCAGCTGTAGGCGAGCAGGCGCTCGGCCGCGGCCGACGACAGCCCCTTCACGTTCGTGCGGTGCAGGTTGGCGAAGCGCTCGAGGAAGGCCTGCGCCAGGAGCAGCACGTCGCTCCCGCGCGAGCGCAGCGGCGGGGAGTGAATCCGCACCACGTTGATGCGGTAGAAGAGGTCCTCGCGGAACTTGCGCTCGGCCACCTCGGTCTCCAGATCGCGGTTGGTGGCGGCGAGGATGCGCGCGTCGAACGGAATCTCGCTGTCGCCGCCGACCGGGCGCACGGTGCGCTCCTGGAGCACGCGCAGCAGCTTGGCCTGCATCCCGGCGGGCATCTCCCCGATCTCGTCGAGGAAGATGGTGCCGCCGCTGGCCTTCACGAAGAGACCGGCGCGGGCGCTGCGGGCGTCGGTGAAGGCGCCTTTGGTGTGACCGAAAAGCTCGCTCTCGAGGAGCGACTCGGGCATCGCCGCGCAGTTGATGGCGACGAAGGGGCCCTCCTTGCGGCGGCTACGGTTGTGCACCGCGCGCGCGACCAGCTCCTTGCCGGTGCCGCTCTCGCCCGTGATGAGGATGGTCGCCTCGGTCTCGGCGACGCGGCCGATGAGGTCGTAGACCTTCTCCATCGCCGAGCTGGCGCCGATCATGTCGTTGAAGCGCTGGCGATCGCTGACCGCCTGGCGGAGGCGCTTCACCTCTTCACGGAGCGCGCGGTGCTGCGTGGCGCGCTCGAGGGTGAGGGCGAGATCCTCCATCTCGAACGGCTTGGTGACGAAGTCGTAGGCGCCGGCGCGGATGGCCCCGATGGCGGTCTCCATCGAGCCGAAGGCGGTGACGACCACGACCGGCACGTCCGGGCGGTTGGCCACCACCTGCTGACAGAGCTCGAGACCGCTCGTCCCCTGCATGTTCAGGTCGGTGACGACGACGTCGAACTCCTCGTTGCCGAGCAGCTTCAACCCCTCGTCGGCGCTGGTCTTCCAGGCGGCGCCGAAGCCGCGGCGCTTGAGCGCCGATTCGACCATCTCGCACATGGCGCGGTCGTCATCGACGATGAGCACCCGCCCTTTCGGACGGTCGTCCTTCATGGTGTTGGCCGTCGCGCTTGCTGACTCGGTCGTCATGGTTTCTCGCTGTCTCACACTCGGTTGACGTAGCGTCATGTCACACGCGCCGAGGCGTCTTTTCCCAACTAGCATGCGAGTGTGGCGTGGTCATCGAGGGTGAGGAAAATGTGGCGCGAGCGTAGTCACTTCATCGGCTCGAGCGGACGCGGCCGATGTCTCTCTCTCCTCTTTTCGAGTAATCACCTACCGATGACCGCGCCGACGAAGCCCGTGACTGAACCGATCGTCGACCTGCTGGATCCGCTCGCCCGCGCGCTCGACGAGCGTGACGCGATGCTGCGCCTGGTCGCCCACGACATCCGGGCGCCGCTCGGCGTCATCTCCGGCGCGATCGCCGAGATCGCCCACCCGACCGTCGGGGAGCTGAACGACGAGCAGAAGATGCTCCTCTCTCTGGTGAAGCGGAGCTGCGACCGGCTCTCGCGTCTGGCAACCAACCTCTCCTTCGTGAGCCGCGTCCAGAGCGGCAGCCTGGCGATCCGCAAGGTCCCCCTCGACGCGGGCGCGCTCCTGCAGCACGCGGTGAAGACCTTCCGCGAGACCGACGACGTCGGCTCCACCAACCTCTCCGTCGAGGCGCCCGACGGGCTCTCGTTCCCCGGCGACCGCGAGTCGCTCGCCGTGGCGCTGGCGAACCTCCTGGCCAACGCCGTCCGCTTCTCGCAGAAGCGGGTCCTGGCGAGGGTCGAACGGGTCGACACGTCGGTCGGGACATTTGTTCATCTGATCGTCGAGGACGACGGCCCCGGCTTCCCCCCGGAGTCGAGCGGCGGCGACGTCTTCGACCGGCTGCACCGCTCCACCCGCTCGGCTCAGTCGGGGAGCGGACTCGGGCTGGGCATCGTCCGGGGGGTCGCCGT
>JAMFST010000728.1 GCA_026225435.1 Labilithrix luteola | reverse complement strand
GTGCTCGCTGAGCGTCGACACCAGCGGGCTCTCCGGCGGGTGCCCCGGCTGTACGGACGCGGCCGCCCCAGCGCTCGACGCCGCTCGCGGCGACTCCGCCGCCGACGCCATGACCGCCGACGCCGCCGTCTGCACCCCGGGCGTCGACGGCGGGCTCGACTCGTGTGGCAGCTGCTCCGGCGGCATCGTCTACGTCGCGACCACCGGCGCCGACACCAACGACGGGTGCAGCAGCGCCGCGCCCAAGGCCACGCTCCAGGCGGCCGCCGACCAGGTGGCGAGCAGCGACGTGTCCCAGCGCGTCGAGGTCTGCAAGGGGACCTACACCGCGACCACCACCGTCGTGACCAAGTCGGTGAAGATGTACGGCGGCTACGACTGCTCCAGCTGGGCGCGCACGGCGACCTACGGTGCCCCCTCGTTCGACGGCGCCAACGAGACGATCCTCGCCGCGTCCAGCGACACCTCCGGCGACGGCGCGGCCATCACCTTCAACACCAGCTCGGTCACCCGCGCCGCCATCCTCGACGGCTTCACCGTGCAGGGGGCGCCCTACGCATCGCTCATCGGCGACAGCTACGCGGTGCTCGACACCACCGGCGCCAGCCCCACCCTCAGCAACGACAAGATCATCGGCTCGCCCGGCAACGTGGCGCGCACCGTCGGCGTCGAGGTGGTCGCCGCGGGAGCTCCGGAGATCGCCTTCGACCAGATCGAAGGAGGCGGCGGGCAGCGCAGCATCGCCGTCTCCCTCGAGGAGGCCGCCGCTGCCTTCGTGCACGACGACACCCTCGCCGGCGGCAGCGGCACGGTCGACGGCTCGTACGGGATGTTCGTGCTGCAATCGGGGCCGCTCACCGGCGCCAACGCCATCAGCAACAACGTCATCGACGGCGGCGGGGGCGGCGGCGCGACCAACAAGTCGGCCTCCTTCGGCGTCTACCTGAGCAACAGCGACGCCGACGTCCTCGGCAACACCGTGAGCACCGGCTCCCCCACCTGCACCATCGCCACCTGCTCCGGCCACGCGGTCTTCGTCACCACCGCGGCCTCCAACCACGTGCTCCTCCAGGCCAACCGCCTGTACAGCAGCCCCACCACGCTTCTGAACGTGGTGATCGGCGGCAGCGGCACGGGCGACCTGCGCATCTTCGACAACCTCATCGACCAGACCGGCGGCAACGCCACCAGCATCGCCGTGCAGCTGGCCACCGGCAACGGGAGCGTCTTCGCCGACAACACCGTCTTTGGCCAGCACTTCGCCCTCCAGCTCACCGCGGAGGAGAACATGACGGTCGACGACAACCTCTTCCTCGGCCTGCCGACCTCGACCACCGTGGCGAGCGACGACTGCTCGGGCGCCACCACCTTCGTCAGCTTCACCAACAACGCGATCGTCGGGTACGGCGGGCCGCGGGTGAGCGAGAGCTGCGCCAACGACACGCCGACCTCCA
Organism: Labilithrix luteola; assembly: GCA_026225435.1. GTDB lineage: Bacteria > Myxococcota_A > Polyangia > Polyangiales > Polyangiaceae > JAMFST01. Next base: position 3,010 of record JAMFST010000728.1, on the reverse strand, counting down.
CCCTCGCCGCCTTCCAGGCCGCCCTCGGCAGCACCGCGAGCGGGAACACCCGCGTCGACAGCTCGTGCGCGGGGGACACCAGCGCGACCAGCGCCTGCGGCGTGGAGGCGGCTTGCGGGACGGCCGGGAGCGCCTGCTTCAGCACCGTCCTGACGCACTGGGACGAAGCCTCCAACGGCGTCGCCGATCTGCTCGACACGAGCAAGAGCTGGCGGCTCGCGCCCAGCGCCCCTTGCCTCGTCAGTCAGGTCGACACGCAACGCACCCCGCCCATCGCGACCGACTTCGGGGGAGCCGTGCGCAGCGCGCCGTTCTCGTCCGGCGCGTGGGAGAGTGACGCGCTGTGCTCCACACTGGTCAAGTGACGCAGCGGGCGTGACCGGCGGCCGTTTGCCCGGACCCGCTTGCAATGACCTGCGAGCCGTGAGAGCACCAAACGGCCATGGCGACCAGCACCGACAGCCCCGAGACGACCCACGCGACGGACAGCATCGAGTCTCACCAGAAGGAGGACCGGCGCTTCCCTCCCAGTCCCACGTTCGCTGGGCGCGCGCGCGTCGGCTCCCACGCCGAGTACACCGCGATGTACAAGACGAGCATCGAGGAGCCGGAGGTGTTCTGGCGCGAGGAGACGGAGGACCTGGTCTTCCGCACGCCGTGGAAGAACTTCAGCTCGTGGGAGCTGCCCAAGGCGCGCTTCTTCGAGGGGGCGACGCTCAACGTCACCGAGAGCTGTCTCGACCGCCACCTCGGCTCGGGCACGCGCAACAAGGCGGCCATCGTCTTCGAGGGGGAGCCGGGCGACGTCCGCACGCTCACCTACTTCGAGCTGCACCGCGAGGTGGTCAAGATGGCCGCCATCCTCCTCGACCTCGGCGTGAAGAGCGGCGACCGCGTCGCCATCTACATGGGGATGGTCCCCGAGGCGGCCGTGGCCATGCTCGCCTGCGCCCGCATCGGCGCGGTGCACTCGGTGGTCTTCGGCGGCTTCTCCGCCGAGGCGCTGCGTGACCGCATCAACGACTGCGGCGCGACGCTGGTGATCACGCAGGACGGCGCCTGGCGTCGCGGCAGCATCCTCCCGCTCAAGCAGATCGCCGACGCGGCGCTGGCGCAGACGCCGCAGGTGAAGCACGCGCTGGTCGTGCAGCGCATCGGCAAGACGGGGGACACGACGGCTCACGGGAAGCCCTTCTCCTGCCCGATGACCACCGGCCGCGACGTGTTCTGGGAAGACGCGGCCAAGACGCCGTCCACTGCCTCGCTGCAGCTGGCCCGCAACCCGCACGCCTTCGACGCCGAGCACCCGCTCTTTATCCTCTACACCTCGGGCAGCACCGGCAAGCCGAAGGGCGTGCTCCACACCACCGCCGGGTACCTGGCCGGGGCGCACGTCACCACCAAGTACGTCTTCGATCTGCAGGAGCAGGATCTGTACTTTTGCACGGCCGATATCGGCTGGGTGACCGGCCACAGCTACATCGTCTACGGCCCGCTCTCCAACGGCGCCTCGATGCTCATGTACGAGGGGGCACCGAACTTCCCCGAGCAGGATCGCCTGTGGGACATCGTCGAGCGCCACGGCGTCACCATCCTGTACACCGCGCCCACCGCCATCCGCTCCTTCATCCGCTGGGGCGACGACTGGCCCAACAAGCACGATCTGTCGTCGCTCCGCCTGCTCGGCAGCGTCGGTGAGCCGATCAACCCCGAGGCCTGGACCTGGTACCACCGGGTCATCGGCGGCGGGCGCTGCCCCATCGTCGACACCTGGTGGCAGACCGAGACGGGCAGCATCATGGCCACCACCCTGCCCGGCGCGTGTTACTCCAAGCCGGGCAGCTGCGGCCTCCCCTTCTTCGGCGTCGACCTCGCGGTGGTGAAGGATCACGGCGAGCCGTGCGCCCCCGGCGAAGGCGGCAAGCTGGTCATCAAGCGCCCCTGGCCGTCGATGGCGCGCACCTTGTGGAACGACGAGGCGCGCTACGCGTCGGCCTACTGGACCGTCATGCCCGACGTGTACTTCACCGGCGACGGCGCGCGCATGGACCAGGACGGGTACCTGTGGGTCGTCGGTCGCATCGACGACGTGCTCAACGTCTCCGGCCACCGCATCGGCACCGCGGAGATCGAGAGCGCGCTCGTCAGCCACCCGTCGGTCGCCGAGGCGGCGGCGGTCGGTCGTCCCGACGATCTCAAGGGGCAGGCGCTGGTGGTCTTCGTCACCCTCAAGGGGGGCCACGCCGGCAGCCCGGAGATGAAGAAGGCCATCACCGAGCACATCGACAAGGAGATCGGAAAGTTCGCCCGCCCGGACGCCATCCGCTTCACCGACGCGCTCCCCAAGACGCGCAGCGGGAAGATCATGCGCCGCCTGCTCAAGGAGGTCGCCGCCGGCGCCAAGGCGCCGCAAGGGGACACCTCGACGCTCGAGGACCTCAGCGTGCTCGCCAAGTTGAGCAGCGACGAGGAGTAGAGCGCTGCGGCGCGGTGTCGTTCAGCCCGAGGTCATCAGCTCGGTGTAGCGGCGCTGCATCTCCTCGGGCGCGACGTCTTTCTCGATCGAGTGGCCCACCAGCCACTCGTGGCCGAACGGGTCGCGCACGGTGCCCGAGCGCTCGCCGTAGAAATGATCGGCAGCCGGGCGGATCAGCGTGCCCCCCTTCGCCACCATCCGCGCGATGACCGCGTCGCAGTCATCGACGTGGAGATCGATGCCGACCGAGGTGCCGCCGAGCGACGCCGGCCCGAGAATCTTCGCCTCGGGGTACTCCTCGGAAACCATCACCGTCACGCTGCCGAAGTCGAGCTCGGCATGGCCGATGCGGCCGCTCGGCTCGACGAGGCGGAACTTCTCCTTCACCTCGAAGACGTCGCAGTAGTACGCGAGCGCCTCGGCGGCCCGGCGAAGTCGAGCTTCTGGAGCGCTTCGCGCGTTCGCGGGCTACGTGAACAGCTCGCGGAGCTCGCGAGGGAGATCGGCTTCGCGCGGGGCGCCGACGAGCCAGGG
>JAMFST010000076.1 GCA_026225435.1 Labilithrix luteola | reverse complement strand
GGAGCGGCGGCCGAGGAGCGCTTCCGCCTCCTCGCGCCCGTCACGACCGAAGTACTTGTGGAGCAGGTAGACCATCGCCCACAGGTGACGACCCTCCTCGACGTTCACCTGGAACAGGTTGCGCGAGTCGTACTGCGACGGCGCGGTCAACCCGAGGTGACGCTGCTGCTCGACCGACGCCGGCTCGGTGTCCCCCTGGGTGACGATGATGCGGCGGAGGTTGGCGCGGTGCTCGCCGGGGACGTCCTGCCAGGCCGCCTGCCCCTTGTGCTCACCGAAGGTGATCTTGCGCTCGGCGTCGCCCGGCGAGAGGAAGATCCCCCAGCGGTAGTCGGGCATCTTGACGTGATCGAAGTGCGCCCAGCCGCCCGGATCGACGCTCACCGCGGTGCGCAGGTACACGTCGTAGCCATGCGAGCCTTCGGGCCCCATGTCCTTCCACCAGTTGATGAAGTTCGGCTGCCACTGCTCGAGCGCGCGCTGGAGCGTGCGGTCCTCGGTGAGGTTGACGTTGTTGGGGATCAGCTCGTTGTAATTGATGTCCGCCATGGGAAAGTCCTTCCTCAGCCTCAGACGCGAGTGGGATCGAAAACGGCCTTGCCGCCCTTGCCGTAGACCTTGAGCGCACCGCGCTCGCCGACGGCGTTGGGTCGGATGAAAATCCAGTTCTGCCAGGCCGACAGGCGGCCGAAGATGCGCGTCTCCATCGTCTCCGGGCCGTCGAAGCGCAGGTTCGCTTCCAGGCCGGTGAGGGCGTCCGGCGACATGGCCGCGCGCTCCTCGAGGACGATGCGGATCTCGTCCGCCCAGTCGATGTCGTCGAGCGCCGCGGTGACGAGGCCGAGCGTGTCGGCCTCCTTGGCGGAGATCGTCTTGCCGATGGTCGCCTTCGCCGCGCCGAGCGGCTCGACCTCGTCGTAGAAGCGGCGACCGAGGCGCGACTGCTTGCTGACCATCGGGTAGCTGCCGAAGTTCGCCTCGGTGAGCTGGAGCTTCGGCTCCTTCGGCGTCGGCTGTCCCTTCGGGACCGTCGGCCCGGGCAAGCCCGGGACCTCAGAGTCGTCGAGCGAGGCGATGTACGTGCGGTCGGCGCAGAACGCGAGCTCCGCCAGGAGGCCGGCGAAGCAGGAGCCGGGCTCGACGAGCGCGATGAGCGTGCGCGACGACACGTCGAGGCGGGCGAAGGTGCGGCGGATCATCCCGGCCGTCTCGCGGACGAACCAGTTGCCGCTCGGGCCGCCATGCTGCTGGAGGACCGCGTCGACGGCGAGCACCTTGGCCGCGTCGCCGCTGGTCTTCAGGATCCAGGTGCCGATCTCGACCTCGTTGGTGCGCAGGTTGAGGATGGCGTCGTCGAGCTCGCGGGCCATGCGCAGGGCCCACCAGTTGCTGCCGGCCGCCTCGATGGCGGCGACGTCGCTCGGGCCGTCGACGTCCGGCGCCTTCACCGTGATCGTGGCGGTGCGCTTGGCGCGGTCGAGGGTCACGTCGACGTGGCGGTAGGACAGGCCGTCCTCGCGATCGGTGCGCTCGATGGGCGCGAGCAGAACCCCCTTGGCCCCTTCCGGACGATCGCTCCTGGCCGCGAGCTCGCTGGCGCGCTTGGCGATCGCCTCCTTGAACTGGGCCGGCTTGATGACCTCGTCGACCAGGCGCCACTCCTTGGCGCGGGTGCCGCGGACGCCTTCGACGGTCGTGCAGAAGATGTCGGCGCGGTCGTGGCGCACCTTGCGCTTGTCGGTCACGCGGGTGAGGCCGCCGGTGCCGGGGAGAACGCCGAGCAGCGGGACCTCGGGCAGCGAGACGGCCGACGAGCGATCGTCGACGAGGTAGATCTCGTCGCACGCGAGGGCCAGCTCGTAGCCGCCGCCGGCGCAGGAGCCGTTGACCGCGGCGAGGAACTTGAGGCCGGAGCTGCGGCTCGCGTCCTCGAGTCCGTTGCGCGTCTCGTTGGTGAACTTGCAGAAGTTGACCTTCCACGCGTGGGTGGAGGTCCCGAGCATGAAGATGTTGGCGCCGGAGCAGAAGACGCGATCCTTGGCGCTGGTCATGACGACCGTGCGCACCTCGGGGTGCTCGAAGCGGACGCGCTGGATGGCGTCGTGCAGCTCGATGTCGACCCCCAGGTCGTAGGAGTTCAACTTCAGCTTGTAGCCGTCGCGCAGACCGCCATCCTCGGAGACGTCCATCGCCAGCGTGGCGACCGGGCCGTCGAAGGAG
>JAMFST010000075.1 GCA_026225435.1 Labilithrix luteola | reverse complement strand
GTCCGGCCGCGCGGCGTCGGGGCCGGCCCCGGGCCCGAGACCATTCGTGGCGCTGCTGCTGAAGACGCGGTTGAAGAACACCTCGCGTCCGAGCATCGTCGGCCGCAGCACCGGCGGAAGGCGCCGCGCGTTGAGCCCGTTGCCGCCGGGGTAGTCGAGCGGCAGGCTGAGCGAGAAGCACATCCCCTCCTTCGCCTCGGCGATCCCCTGCCGCCGCTTCTCGCGCGTGATGAGGTTCAGCCGCCCGAGCTGATCGTCCGGGCCGAAGTCACCCCAGTTCGAGCCTTCCGGACGTCGCTTCCAGCGCGGAGAGGTCATCGCTCCAGCGTACCGGAGAGCGCCGTCGCCGCCGCGAGCATCGCGCGCACGTGCAGGGCGAAGTCCTCCGGCGGCTCGAGAGGTGGCTGCGCCTGGTACAGCTCGATCGACTCGCGCACCCTCCGCAGCTCGGCGTGGGCCTGGAGCACCTCCAGGCTGGTCGTCTCCCGCGACGCGCGCAGGAGAAGGCTCGCCGGGTGCAGCCGCCCGTTGGTCAGGTTGAAGTTGACCTGGAAGCGGCACTGGCACCGGTTGTCCGGATGGACGACGCTGCACCGTCGGCGGAGAAACTCGTCGAGCTGCGCGCGCGCGCGAGACAGTCGCTTGCGGAAGGCGGCGGCCTCGATGCCGAGGATCTCCGCGCACTCCGGCGCCGGCAGCTCGCACACGGCGCCGAGGACGAAGGCGATGCGCAGCGAGGGCTCGAGCGCGCTCAGCACCGCCTGGGTGCAACCGAGGAACATCTCCTCGGCCAGCAGCCGCTCCTCGACCCCGGCGGCGCGGACGGGATCGATCGCGTTGGGCGGCTGCTCCAGGTTCTCCGCGATGCCCGCGAACGTGATCCGGCGTGCGCGCTTCTTCTCTCGCAGCAGGTAGTGCGTCCCGATGCGATAGGCCCAGGTGGTGAGCGCGCTCTCGCCGCGGAAGGTGGAGAGCTGCGTGATGATCAGGATCAGGATCTCCTGCGTCGCGTCGCGCGCCGGCTCCGGCAGGCCGAGCATGCGCCGCGCGAGCTGGTACATCGGCCCCTGCAGCCCGCGCACGAGCGCTTCGAGGGCCTCCTTGTCGCCCTTGCTTGCAAGCTCCGCCAGCGCTTCCAGGGTCATGAGTCCTCGCTAGACCGTCTTCGCCCAGTCCAGGATGGCAGCAGAGATCTCGTCCGGCGAGTCTTCCTGCACGTAGTGCAGCCCCTTCACGGTCACCTCTCGCTGGTTCGGCCACGCGCGGCAGATGTCGCGCATGGTGCCGGTGAGCAGCCGACCCGGTTCGGCGTCGATGAACAGCTTGGGGAGCGGCGAGGCGGCGAGGAAGCGCTGGTAGTCCGCCACCAGCGCGCACATCTCCTTCGGCTCACCGTCGAAGGGGATCTGCCGCGGCCAGGAGAGCGTCGGGCGGCGCCCCTCGCCCGGTTCGCGGAAGGGGCGCCGGTACTCGTCGTGCTCCTCCGCCGTCAGCTTGCGCAGGATGCTCTGCGGCAGGAGCTGCTCGACGAAGACGTTCTCCTCGAGGATCATCCGCTCGCCAGCGGGGGAGCGGAACGCCTGGAAGATACCGCGCGCCGGCTCCGGAATATCGCTCCAGGCGCGCTCGCCGACGATGGCCTCCATGTACGCGATGCCGCGCACGCGCCCGGCCTCGGCGTGGCGTCGCGCCCAGTCGAAGCCGAGCGCCGAGCCCCAGTCGTGGATCACGAGGATCACCGGCTCACGCAGGCCGATCGCATCGAGGAAGCCGTCGAGGTACTCGCGATGCTCGAAGAACGAGTAGCGATCCGGCCCGCTCGGGGTGAGCTTGTCCGAGTCGCCCATGCCGATGAGATCCGGCGCGATGCAGCGGTAGCTCGGTGACAGCTGGGCGATGATGTTTCGCCAGAGGTACGACGAGGTCGGGTTGCCGTGGAGGAAGAGCACGGGCGCGCCCGTCCCCTGCTCGACGTAGCTCATGGTGTGCCCCTTCACGGAGACGCGGCGCTTCGGGTGATTTGCGATCATGCCTCCTTGGAGACAGGCGCACGGCCAGGTGTGACCGAGAAACGTCAGGCGTCAGAAATGCGTCGCGATCAACGCCGCGAGCACCCCGAAGCCGAACCAGGTGACGACGATCATCAGCGTCACCGCGAGCACGCTCGGCCCGGAGATGGAGCTGGCGGCCAGGCTGTCCTCCGCCGAGGCGAGCTTGTGCATGCGGGCGCGCGCGGCGCGGGTCGTCGCGAGAATCACCAGCGACTCGATGAGCGCCGCCAGCGCGAGGATGCCCATCGCCAGGTAACGCGCGAGGCGAGCCTCGTGCAGCTGCGGCGAGCGATCGCGCGAGGCGAAGCCGTCGAGAGCGATCCAGCGGGGAAACGCGCCGACCACCAGCGATGCCGCTTCCCCGGCGTCGGCACACGCATCCCCCGTGGTGCGCGGCCGCAAAGGTCGCGCGAGGGTGGAGCCGCCCGGCGTCATCGCGGAGAGGGCGGTGTCGGTCACCGTCGGCTCGCTGCTCGTCACCAGCCAGGCGTTGGCCAGCGCCGCCGGATCGAGCGCCGGCACGATGAAGGCGCCATGTCGCCGCCCCTCGGCGCCGAGCGAGAGTGGCACCGCGGCTCCCGTGACCCGGCCGCGCGCGTCGTCGACCTCGACGTACTCGAGGCTGCGCGCGCCGACGATCTGCAGCTGCAGCGAGAGCGGGTGGTCCGCCTGCGGGTTGCGCGGCAAGGCGACGAAGCTCGCCCCCGGAGCGACGGGCACTCCCCCTTGCCAGCGACCGGTGCGTCCGTCGGGAGCGTGCGCCTCCAGCCCCAGCTCGGCAACGTGGACGATCGCCGTCGCGTCGACCTCCGCCCAGCCGGCGGCGCAGGTCTGCAGGGTCGCGCGGGTCAGCTCGAGACCAGCTTCGGGCGCCAGCTTCACCTCGATCCCGCTCACGTTCCCGGGCACGCTCGTGCTCGACACGTGCACCCACAGCGGCACCGGGAAACCGGCCACGAGACGCGCTCCGGCGACCGCCACGTCGAGCACCAGGTCCCCTTCGCGCACGCTCGTGGGGAGGAACGCCGGGTGCGCTGCCGGCGTCGTCGCCGTGCTCCACGTGATCGGACCCGAGGCCAGCACCTCGCTCCCGGCGCGCACCTCCAGCGTGAGCGGCGGCGACGGCTCCGGCGCCGCGGCCGGTCCCGGCGCGACCACCCTGTCGAAGCGGACCTCGGCGATGCCGTCGACGTTGCTCTCGCCGGTCCACGTCCGCTCGCCGAAGCCGCCTCGCAGCGTGGCGGTCAGGTTCGAGAGCGGCACCGCCTCGCGCACGCCACGGTCCTCGACCTCGGTCAGGATCTGCCAGGAGAGCGATCCATCCATCGCCGGCGGCGCCGCCTCGATGCGTGCACCATGCACGGGTCCGGGGGCGAAGCTGCGCAGCACCAGCGCCGTCGCCGGCAAGGCCAGCAGCGGCACCGCGATGGCGACGAGGAGGAGGGCGCGGTCGTTCAAGGCAGCGAGACCGTCACCGCCGGGACCCCCCGCGCGGGCACGACCTTGGCGTTGGTCCCCGGCTCGATCCCCAGCGCGCCCGGATCGAGCACCAGCCGCTGCACGTTGTCGGCGACCAGCACGTGCACCTCGGCGCCACGCCGCTCGATCTCGAAGGCGGCGTCCTTGCGCGGATCGCGGCGGACCAGGTGCACCCCGTAAGCGCCGTCATCCCCCGCGCGCACGCTGCGGTAGCTCACGTGCTCGGGGTGCTCAGGCGCGTAGGCCGTCGCCGCGCGATCGACCACCTCGCGCACGTGCTCGGCGACGAGCGAGCCCTCGTGCCCGCGCCCCTCGATGCGGTCGTAGCGCACGTTGAACCCCTGCTTCTCGAGCGCCGTCGCCAGCTTCGCGCTCTGCACCGGGTTGGACACCTTGTCGGCGGTCCCGTGGATCAACCACACCGACAGGTGGCGCGCGTTCTCCACCACGTCGAGCGCGTTCACCTTGTGAGCGCCGGCGGCGTCGTGGAGGATCGAACGTACATAACTGTGCAGGTCGTACTCGCTGTCGCCGAAGAAGCTGGTGACCCCGGCGAAGCGGTCCGGCCGGTGAAAGGCGACCGTCGTCGCCCCCGCGCCGCCCATCGACGCGCCCCACACCGAGACGCGGTGCGGATCGACCGCCACCCTCGCCGCCAGCGCGGCCATCGCCCGCATCGCCTCGTCCTCGGCTGGTGCGGTGTACAGCGAGTTGCCGAGACCGCTGGGGAAGAGGAGCACCACGTCCTTGGTCTGCGCCTCGGCGAGCAGCTCGGAGTACGCGGCGTAGGTCCACATGGTCCCGTTCCACGGGTGGAGCCCGACGAGCAGCGGCCCGGGGACCGACGCGTCGTGCCCGCGCGGGATGAACGCGACCGCGTGACCACCCCCGCTCGCCGCGCTCGCCGTGCTGGGGACGTCGATCTCCACCAGGCCGCCGTCGCTCGGAGCGATCGCGCCGGTGACGAACGGCTCGCCGCAGGTGATGCGCGACTCGTACCCGCTCACCTGGAGGCGCAAGGTCACCGTGTGCCCGGCCGCCCCGTCGAGCGGAACGCTCACCGGGCCCGCCGACAGCGGAACGACCGTCCCATCCACGCTCAGCGCGCCGCGACCGGCGCAGACCGGCACCGAGAGCGCCGTGGCCCCCGCCGGCACCGCCAGCTCGAGGGTGTAAGCCCCCGCCGCGCGCTTCGTCTGGTCGAGATCCCCCCACGGCACCTGACCGCCCGCGCTGGCACCGCCGACGACGACCGTCGCCACGCCGGCGCCGCGGACGGTCTCCGCGGGCAGGTGCAAAAGGACGGTCACGAGGCCCTCATCAGCCCCGCCATACCCCCCG
>JAMFST010000727.1 GCA_026225435.1 Labilithrix luteola | reverse complement strand
GGCGGCGAGCACCGTGCAGAACATCGAAGGGTTCGGCAGCTCGCTGCAGATGTTCAACGCCATCTTCGGCTCGGCGACCAGCAAGACAGACGCGGGGGCGGCGCGGCCTCCGGTGGTCGACAAGATCCTCACCTCGTACAACTCGCTGCGGCAGGGGAACACGCGGCTGTCGGCGGCGGACAAGGCGCGGCTCGACACGCACATCGCGATGATCGCGCAGCTGCAGTCGTCCTTGAACGCGCAGCTCTCCTGCGCTCGCCCGCCCACCCCGACGGACGACGCCGACATGCACGCGACGCAGTCGATCGCCGACGCGACCATCGCCGGTCACCTGTGGTGCGACATCGTGGCGGCCGCCTTCGCCTGCGACGCCAGCCGGGTCGGCGTCTTCGGCTGGGGCGACACCGCCAACTTCTCCTCGTACACCGGCAACGACTGGCACGGGGACGTCGCCCACCAGTGGTACACCGACGCAGCGCAGGCCTTCCTCAAGCAGTCGTACCAGAACTTCTTCGAGCAGGTCTTCGTGTACCTGGCGGCCAAGCTCGACTCGATGGAGGACGCCAACGGCGGATCGATCCTCGACAACACGCTGATGGGCTGGTCGCAGGAGTGCTGCATGACGACGCACGAGCAGTACGGCGTGCCGGTCGTCACCATGGGCGGTGCCGCCGGCAACCTCAACACCGGCCTGTACTGCGACTACCGGCAGCTGAACGAGCCCGGCGGGATCATCACCCCCGCGGGGGCCGGGTCCTCGGCGGCGATCACCAGCTACACGACCTATCCCGGGCTCCTCTATTCGCAGTGGCTGGGGACGGCGGTGCAGGCGATGGGCGTGACCAGCGGCGACTTCGAGCTGTGGAAGGACTCCACCGGCGCCATCGAGCACGGGTACGGCACCCCCTACGTGGGCACGGACGAGAACGCGTACAAGACGCACTACGTCTCCACGACCTCGAGCTACTTCACCGGGGCGAGCGATCCGCTGCCGTTCCTCAAGGCGACGTGACCGGGCTGAAGACGTTGCGGCCCTCGGTGTCGCCGACGCCGAGCTGACCGCTCTCGTCGTCGCCGGCGCAGAGGATCTCGCCGGCGACGGTGCGCGCGCCGGTGTGGGAGCGGCCGACGGAGACGCCGGCGAAGGTGGCGCCGTCGCCCGTGGCCGTCGGTGAGGTGCGACCGGTGTTGTCGCCGACGCCGAGCTGCCCCTCGGCGTTGCGGCCCCAGCAGAGGAGCGCGCCGCCCGCGTCGCCCCCGGTCTTGAGGCCGCAGGTGACGAAGGTGTCGGTGTTCACGTAGGCCCAGTCGGTGTCGGTGCCGATCTGGGTGGGGACTTCGACCGTGGTGCCGACCGCGGGGGTGAGCTGGCCGGAGCCGTTACTCCCCCAGCACCACAAGGTGCCGTCGGTGCGGATGGCGCACCCGTCGTCCTGGCCGACCTCGACCTGGACCCAGCTTGCGCTCGTGCCCACCTGCGTCGGCGTACGGATCTGCATCGCGGCGCCGCTGCCGAGACCGAGCTCGCTGTTGCGGTTGCGCCCCCAGCACCAGAGCGTCCCGCCGGCCGCGCCCGCGTCGCCGTTGCCGCGGATGCCGCAGGTGCTCCCCTGGCCGCCGGAGACGTCGCGCCAGTCGCTGGCGGTACCGACGCGCTGCGGGCTGGTGAAGTTCGGGCCGGTGAAGGGGTCGTCCTGGCCGAGCTGCCCCTCGGAGTTCAGGCCCCAGCACCAGAGCGAGCCGTCGGTGAGGATGGCGCAGGGGTGGTCGTAGCCGAGGCCGACCGTGGAGGCAGGGAGGGGGAGCGTGACCGGGAGCGACGTGGGATCGGCGGTGGAGGCGTCCAGGGTGGCGACCGCTCCCCCCTGGCCGAGCTGGCCGTCGGCATCGGACCCCCAGCAGAACATCGTGGCGGTGCCGAAGGCGAGGCCGCAGGCGTGGCTCTCGCCGGCCGAGAGCAGGGTGAAGCCGGGCGCGTCGGCGACGGCGGCCGGGGAGAGCCGGTCCTGCAGCGAGCCGGTGCCGAGCTGGCCGAGCTGGTCGCTCCCCCAGCAGCTGGCGGTGCCGGCGGCGAGATCGCAGGAGAAGAACTGACCGGCGAAGATGCCGCTGGCGTCGCCGCGGGCAGCGTCGGCCGGGAAGCGCGAGCCGGCGTCACCGTCCTGCGCGGAGGCGTCGAGAGCCGTCGTCGCGTCGCCGGTCGCAGCGTCACCGCTCAGGGCGGGTGCCCCGTCCATCGTGTCGTCGTCGACCTCGCGGAGGACGGTCCCCTCGACGGCGCAGCAGACGGTGGACAGGCCGGCGGCAAGAGAGAGAGCGGCAACCCCGGCGCCGGGCACGAGGAGGCGGCCGCGCGGGGTCACAGGCCCGCCTCCATGGTGGCGAAGACGAGGCTGGCGCCGAGCCAGATGCCGCCGAGCGAGACGTCGCGCGTGTCGCTCGCGGTGGCGGTCGCGTCGGCGAGGACGTGGCCGGTCACCGGCGAGACCGTCCATCCGGCGGTGAGCTCGAGACCGATGCGAGCCGGTCCGAGGATCAGCGAGGGGCCGCCCACGAGGGCGAGCTCGGCGACGGCGCCCGAGGTCGACGAGCCGACCGCGCTCGCACGCGCGCTCCCGGAGAGGTCGACGTACGCGGCGCTGCCGGTGGCGGCGACGTCGAGCACCAGGCGACCGATCCGCGACGAGCGCCAGCCGACGCCGAGACCGGCGGAGGCGAGGCTGAAGTCGACGGTGCCGTCGCTGCGGCTGGTGGCCCCGCGCTCGTAGCCGCCGGTCACGAAGAAGCGGGCGTGACGCGCGGCGATGAGCTCGAGCCGCAGGACGAGATCGCCGCTGACCACCGGGTGATCGAGGGAACGAAGGCGAGCCCCGGCGACCAGGTCGACCGCGCCCCGGAGCGCCCGCGCGGGCTCACGGTGCGGCGGCGGCTCGGCAGGGGGCGGAACGTGCGCCGGGATCGCGGGGGGAGGCGGCGCGACCGGCGCGCGGAGAAGCTCGCTCCACGAGCCGAGGAACAGCTCGGAGACGAGCAGCGCCGCGGTGCGATCGCGGTCGGGCGCGGAGGGATCGATCTCGACGTCGCGGGCGAGGCGCTTGTCGGTCAGGCGATCGGAGATGGCGACGGCCACCCGACTCCCCTCGCACGACAGCTGGACGTGCAGCGGCTCGGAGGCGACCGACTGCTGCCACTGGCGCGAGACCGAGCCGAGCTCGATCGAGAGGAGCCGCTGGATCTCGGCCCGGTCGAGCGTGGGGCACGCGGCGGTGCTCACCTCGATCGGCTGCGCAGCGTGCGCCGAGCGCGGCGCGACGCAGAGGAGCGCGACGCCGGCAACGACAGGGTGGAGCTTGGAGAGCGAGGCGATCCAGCCAGATGTCATGGACCGAGCAGGTCACGCATCCTCGCAGCGTTGGGCCCGACTGGCCAGCGCGTGAGGTAGTCACCGGCCTGCGCCCGCGACTCGGCGGTGCGCCCGGCGCTCGACCAGGAGACCGCGGTCTCGGCGAAGGCGTCCTCCGCCAGCGATCCCGCGGGGGCCGCCTTGAAGCAGCGATCGAAGGCGCGGGCCGAGGCGGCGTGGTTGCCGCGCGCGCGCTCGACCCGGCCGAGGGTGAAGAGCACGTTGGGGACGCGCGGATCGCTCGGGTAGAGGCGGACCAGCTTCTCGAGCGAGGCGGCCGCCTCGGCGTTGTTCCCGGAGAGACGCGCGGCGTCGGCGCTCGCTTGCAGGGAGGCGGCGGACGGCCCTACCGCGACCGAAGGGGCCTGGGCTGCAGGCGCGGGGGTGGCAACCGTGGCGGCGCTCTCCACCGCTGCTGTCGGCGAATCGTCGGCCGCGGCGTCGGCAGGCGCAGCGAGGGCAGCCGCTCCGTTGGGGACCTCGAGCGCCTCGCCATCGACCAGCTCGTGCGTGCGCGCGCCGTCGTCGACTTCGACCCGACCGCGCTCGACGCGCACCTCGACGGACGACGCGCGCACGTCGACCGTGAAGATGGTGCCGCGGACCCGGACGGTGGTGTTGGCCGCGCGGACGGTGAACTCGCGCGACGGATCGTGGCTCACCTCGTAGCGCACGACGCCGTGGCTCTGGGCGATGCGCACGTGCTTGGGGCGCTCTTCCTCGACCTGCACGTCGGCTTCGCGCAGGAGGTGCACCTGCGAGCCGTCGACCAGCGCGATCGTCGAGCCGGAGGCGCCGGCGCTGCTGGCGGGGGCGGAAACGGCCGGCGGTGAGCTGGTCGTCGCCACGGCGCCGGACGACGGGAAGAGCCGCCCGCGGCCGAGGAAGACGAGCGCCACGACGGCGCACAGGCACGCCGCCGCCAGCGCCCAACCGACGGGCCGCGCGCGCGACGACGACGGCGAAGCGACCTGCCCCGCCCGACGCTGCTCGAGGATCCGGGTGAGCACCCGCTGCTCGCGCAGCTCGTCCCACGGGGGCGGCGCGATGCTGGTGCGGAGACGACTCCGGTCGCGCATCCGATCATCCGGTTGCATGGAGACCTCCGTCGATGCGCGCCGTCGCCTTGGCGATACGTCGCTTGGCCGTCGCGAGCGAGACGGCGCAGATCCGCGCGACGTCGGGGAGCGTCTCCCCTTCGATGAAGTGCAGCATCCAGGGGACGCGGATGTCCGCCGAGAGCGTGTCGAGCTGCTCGTAGAGCGCGTCGACCCGGGCGCGCTCGCGCGGATCGGACACCTGCGGGGCGACGACCGTCACCTCGCCCTGGAGCCAGCGCCAGCGACGCCGCCGGGCGAGCCGCTTGTGGATGCGGTGCACGGTGATGCGGGCGAGCCAGGGGCGGAAGCTGTCCCCCTCCTTCAGGCTGGCGAGCGCGTTCGAGGCGTCGCAGAAGGCCTCCTGCACCACGTCGTCGAGCTCCGCGTCGCTCCCCAGGATCCGGTAGGCGACACCGGCAACGTAGCGCGCGTAGCGACGGTAGAGCGAGGCGAAGGCGCGCTCGTTCCCCGCGAGCGCCTGCGCCACCAGCGTCGCATCGTCCGGCACGACGCCGCTCGGGTGCGGGTGCGGGTGCGACGGGAAGGGGGCGCGCGCGGACACGGGGCTCGAAGGAAAGAGGCTACCAGCTGGATCGATCGGCTCACCGTCGCGCTCTCTCCCCGGACGAATTACGCCCGAAAAAAGCGCCAGGGTGCGCGCTCCGGCGCAAAAGTGGGCGGCGATCGGAATAGGATGCGCGCCCATGGCCGCGTCCGATCCGATCATCATCGCTCCGAGCATCCTTTCGGCTGACTTTGCCCGTCTCGGCGAGGAGATCGAGGCGGTCGAGAAGGCTGGCGCCGACTGGATCCACGTCGACGTGATGGACGGGCGCTTCGTGCCGAACATCACCATCGGCCCGCCCATCGTGAAGGCGCTGCGTCACGTCACCAAGCTGCGGTTCGACGCGCACCTGATGATCGTCGAGCCGGAGAAGTACATCGACGCCTTCGCCGACGCGGGCGCCGACACCATCATGATTCACAGCGAGGCGACGCCGCACCTGCACCGCGGGCTGCAGCACATCCGCAGCAAGGGGAAGCGCGCCGGCGTGGTGCTCAACCCGGGCACGCCGACCGACGCGCTCGACTACGTGATCGGCCTGGTCGACCAGGTGCTGGTGATGAGCGTGAACCCCGGCTTCGGCGGGCAGGCGTTCCTCCCCGAGGTGCTCCCCAAGATCGCCGACGTCCGCCGGCGCATCGAGGCGTCGGGGAGGAAGATCGATCTCGAGGTGGACGGCGGCATCGCCCCGGACACCATCGGCGAGGTGGTGCGCGCCGGGGCCAACGCGCTCGTCGCCGGGAACGCCATCTTCACCAAGAAGCCGTATGCCGACGCGATCACCGCCCTGCGTCAGGCAGCGGCGAAGGGCCTGGCACGTTGAAAGAAGCAGCGACGATGCGAGCGCTCGGTGCGCTCGGCGCAACGCTGGGGGTCGTGTTCGCGCTCGCCGGTTGTTCCGGAGGGGGCGCGACGGGTGACGAGGAGACGCGAGCCCCCTTCGTGACGCTCACCCGCGACGCCGGGCCGGCGCCGGACCTGACGCTCCTCGACGCGGGGCCGGTCACCGATCCGGCCATGGCGCGCGTCGAGAAGGCGCTCAAGCTGGTGAGCCACGCGCGCGGGCTGTCGATCTTGCGGCCGGTGAAGAGCCAGGTGCTGCCGCGCAAGGAGCTCATCGCCTACGTGAAGGGGCGGGTGACCAAGGAGATCCCCGCCGAGGCGATCATCCACGAAGGGCGCGTGCTCTCGCTGCTCGGGTTCCTGCCGACCGACTACGACTACCTCGCCGGCACGCTCGATCTTCTCGATGCCCAGCTCGCCGGGCTCTACGAGCCCAACGACGGCACGATGTACATCGCGCAGGATCTCGAGGACTCGGTCGCCGACAGCACGCTCGATCACGAGCTGACCCACGCGCTGCAGGATCAGCACTACGACCTCAAGTCGCGCACCAAGTACACGCCGGGCAAGAGCGACGCGCAGGAGGCGCTCTCCGCGCTGAGCGAAGGGGACGCGATGAGCACGATGGTGGACGTGCTCCTGCGCCGGCAGAAGGCGCCGCCGGGGCGGACCTC
Source organism: Labilithrix luteola (assembly GCA_026225435.1). Classification (GTDB taxonomy): domain Bacteria; phylum Myxococcota_A; class Polyangia; order Polyangiales; family Polyangiaceae; genus JAMFST01. Next base: position 2,541 of record JAMFST010000727.1, on the reverse strand, counting down.
GCTCGACGTGCCCGACGCGATGTGGAAGGCGCAGGCCGCGGGGATGAACGAGGGGAAGAGCGCGAGCGCTCCGGCCTTCATGAAGTCTCAGCTGGTGGCGCCGTACATCGACGGGACGCTCTTCGTGCAGGCGCTGCGGCGCTCCGGCGGGTGGACGGCGGTGGACAACGCCTGGCGCGATCCGCCGTCGTCGACCGAGCAGCTGCTGCACCTCGACAAGTGGAACGCGCGCGAGGAGCCGCTGGTGGTGGCCCCGCCGCCGCCGCCGGACACGGCGTGGACCGTCGCCGACACCGACATCTACGGGGAGCTCGAGCTGCGCACGATGCTCTCGCAGTGGTTCGGCGAGGAGGACGGGGCGTACCTGGCGGCCGGCTGGGGCGGCGATCGCGGCGTCCTCTTCGAGCGCGGCGACGAGACCGCCTTCGCCTTGCACGTCCGCTACGACGAGGGGGTGAAGCTCGGGGTGCGCACGTTCCTCGATCGGCTGGCGAAGAAGCTGGGCAAGCCGAGCGTCCGCAAGCGTGACCTCGCCTGCTTCGAGCGCGCCGACCGCGGGCCGCTGCTGGTGGAGCTGCCGATCGGCGATCGCCCGACCAGCGCGCCCGAGCTGCTGATCATGGCCGGCGGCGTCCACGTGCAGAAGGTGCCGATGAGCTCGAGCTCGACCTGCGCGGCGACGATCGCCTGGGCGAAGCGGATCCTGGCGGCGCCGGGAAGGCCGTGAAGCTTCGGCTTCAACCGCGAAGCGCGGCGCGCGCGATCGCCGTGTAGACCGCGCCCTTCTCCATGCGATCCGAGCGATAGAGCGCCAGCGACGGGCAGGCGATCTCGAGGCCGTCGGGGAGCGGCGCCCGGAGCCAGGCGCGGGCGTCGAACGGCTCGCGCGCGCGGGCCAGGGTCACGTGCGGCCGGTAGGGGCGCTCGTCGAGCGGCACGCCGTGGACGGCGGCGAAGCGTTCGAAGGCCGACCACAACCCGGCCAGGTGTCCGGCGGCGTCGGCGACGTCGGTGACGATCACCTCCGCCTTGCGCGGCGAGGGGAAGGCGACGACGCCGCTCAGCGGGGTGCGGATCGGGCCGGCGGCGCGGGCCAGCGCGGGCAGCTCGGCGGCGAGCGCGGCGACCACCGACTCGGCCAGCTCACCGAGGAACTTCACCGTCAGGTGCAGGTTGTTGCGCGGCGTCCAGCGCAGCGCTCCGAGATCGGCGGGCGCGTCGTCGGCCGAGCGCAACGTCGCCCCCACGCTCTCGAAGCGGCGCACGCTGGCCGCGTCGAAGTCGAGCGCCACGAAGGTGCGCACCAGGCGCGCCGGCCGCACGCTCTGCGGCGGGACGGTCTGCGGAGTCGGCGCGCGGAGGCTGGGGGCACGGATGCTGGCCGGCGCCCGCACACTCGCCGGCGGACGCACGCTCGCCGGGGTACGGACGCTCACCGGCGGGCGGTCCGTCCCCCGAGGACCTCGTTCGCCGTTGCCGCCGCCCGGCATGCCTAGGCCTGGTGTCCGTCGCAGGCGCGGCGCACCATCTCGAGGCCGGCGTAGGCCGCCAGCGTCTGCACCTGCAGGCGATCGCCGTGGAAGTGGCGCTGCTTCACCGTGGTCCCGCCGGGGCCGACCACCGCGATGAACACCGTGCCGACCGGCTTCTCCTCGCTGCCGCCGCCCGGACCGGCGACGCCGGTGAGCGAGAGCGCGATGTCGGTGCCGGCGACCCGCTTGACCCCTTCGGCCATGGCGGCGGCGACCTCCGCGCTGACCGCTCCGTGCGCGCGCAGCACCTCCTCGTCGACCCCGAGCAGCCGCGTCTTGGCGCTGTTCGCGTAGGTGACCGCGTCGACGACGAGGAAGTCGCTCGCCCCCGGCTCGCGCGTGAGCATCGAGCCGACCAGGCCACCGGTGCAGGACTCGGCGATCGCCAGGGTGCGATTCTTCTGCCGCAGGTGGCGCCCGACGACGCCGGCGAAGGTGTCGTGCCCGTTGCCGTAGACGATCTCGCCCAGGCGCGCGCGCACCTCAACGGTCGCCTTCTCCGACAGCGCCCGCGCCTCGTCCTGGGTGGCCGCATGCGCCAGCACCTTCACCTCGATCTCCGGGAAGTGTGCGCGGTAGCCGATGATGACGCCGGGGAAGGCCTCCTCGACGCCGGCCAGCTTCTCGCCCACCGCGCTCTCCGGCTGCCCGAAGGTGCGCAGGCGCGTCTGGAAGCTGGTCGACGGCGCGCGCTCGCGGATGCGCGGCACCACCTGCTCGTCGAAGAGCTTCTCCATCTCCCGCGGCACGCCCGGCATGAAGAACGCCGTCGCCTTGCCGATGACGACCGAGAAGCCCGGCGCGGTGCCGATCGGATTCGGGAGGATCTGCGCCCCCTCGGGGAAATCCGCCTGCTTCGAGTTCGCCTCGGTGAGCGTGCGGCCGAACTTCTCCACCCGGCGGCGGATGTGATCGAGCGACGCCTCGTCACGATGGCGCGGGACGCCGAGCAGCTCGGCGACCGTCTCGCTGGTGAGATCGTCGGTGGTCGGGCCGAGACCGCCGGTGC
>JAMFST010000726.1 GCA_026225435.1 Labilithrix luteola | reverse complement strand
TTCACGCCGACGAGCGACACGACCGCGGTCGCCGCGAGCGGGCCGCTCGCCAGCCTCGGCTGCCAGGCGGACACCGCTGCGGACACCGCCCAGCCGGTCATCGGTGCGGCGCTGACGGCGAACGGGACGACGCTCTTCCTCGGCGCCACCGTCGACGCAGGCCGTGGCGCCTGCTCCGGGCAAACGTCGACCACGATGCTGATCTGTACCCCGAGCGGCTCGTAACCGAGCCGCTTTCCCCGCGGCGAAGCTTGACTCTGCGCGCCCCGCGGGCGACGTAGGCCCATGCCCGAGGGCTATCTCGCGCTCGTTCTCCACGCGCACCTCCCGTTCGTCCGCCACCCGGAGCACGCGCTCCACCTGGAGGAGCGCTGGTTCTACGAGGCGCTCATCGAGTGCTACCTGCCGCTGCTCGACGCCTTCGACCGGATGGCGGCCGACGGCGTGCCGTTCGCGCTCACCATGAGCGTGACGCCGCCGCTGGCGTCGATGCTCAAGGACCCGCTCCTCTGCGAGCGCTTCGACAGGCACCTCGGCCGCATCGAGGCGCTCGCCGCCAAGGAGTGCGACCGGCTCTACGGTGACGTGGAGTTCGCCCCCATCGCCGCCTTCTACCGCGACGAGCTCGCCCGGATGCGCACGGTGTGGAGCCGCTGGGGCGGCGACGTCTTGAAGGGGCTGGTGCACCACTGGGACGCCGGGCGCCTCGAGATCATCACCTGCTCGGCGACCCACTGCTACCTGCCGGGCCTCCTGCCGACGCGCTCGGGGATCCGCCCGCAGCTCGAGCTGGGGGTCCGCGGCTTCGAGTCGATCGTCGGCCGCACGCCGCTCGGCATGTGGCTGCCGGAGTGCGCGTACCACCCGAGCTTCGACGAGGAGATCGCCCGCGCCGGGGTGAAGTTCACGCTCGTCGACACCCACGGGATCGTCAACGCCCGCCCGCGGCCGCCGTTCGGCGTGCACGCGCCCATCGTCTCGCCGAACGGCGTCGCCTTCTTCGGGCGCGATCGCGACTCGAGCGAGCAGGTCTGGTCGCGCGAGACCGGCTACCCGGGCGACCCGGTGTACCGCGACTTCTACCGCGACATCGGCTTCGATCTCCCCGAGTCGGAGCTGATGAAGGAGCTCGGTCCCATGGGGACGCGGGTGATGACCGGGTTGAAGTACTACCGGATCACCGGGCCGACCGACCAGAAGGAGCCGTACCGTCCCGGCATGGCGCGAGATCGCGCCTGGGAGCACGCCGGAGACTTCGTCGCCAAGCGCACCGAGCAGATCCGCTGGCTGGCGGAGCACATGCCGGTCAAGCCGGTGGTCGTCGCCCCTACGATGCAGAATTGTACGGGCACTGGTGGTTCGAGGGGCCGGTGTTCCTCGAGGCCACCTTCCGGCAGCTGGCGCGCGCGCGTGCCGCCGGTGGGCCGCTGTCGGCGGTGACGCTGAAGGGCTACCTGGACGCCGAGCCGATCACCGTGGAGGCGACGCCGAGCGCCTCGTCGTGGGGCGCGGGCGGCTACGGGGAAGTGTGGGTCGGGCCGGAGGCGGCCTGGTCCTGGCGACACGTGCATCATGCAACCAGGTACGTGACCTGGCTGGTGCAGGAGCACCGCGCGGCCGACGGCGCCCGTGGGCAGGCGCTCGATCAGGCGATCCGCGAGCTCCTCTTGCTCCAGTCCTCCGACTGGAACTTCATCATCAAGACGGCCACCTCGACCCGCTATGCCGAGGGGCGCATCCGCGTGCACACCAGCCGCCTGCGCAAGCTCGGGCACCTGGTGCAGACCGGGATCATCGACGAGGCCGATACCACCTGGCTCGACGAGGTCCGCACCCGCGACAATTTCTTCACCCACCTGGAAGGCGGCGAGCTGCGCCGGACGTTTGTTTGAGGTAGACCGCGAATCATGAGCCGCTCCTTCGTCTGCCACGGCACCTTTACCGCGCTGGTCACACCGTTCGTGACCGGCGGAGGCGATGGCGATCCCGCGGTCGACTGGGCGCGGGTGGAGTCGCTGGTCGAGCGGCAGATCGCGGCCGGGATCGAGGGGCTGGTCCCCTGCGGGACGACCGGCGAGAGCCCGACGCTGTCGACCGAGGAGCAGCGGGAGGTGGTCGCCCGCACCGTCACCGTCGCGCGCGGGCGGGCCTTCGTGCTGGCCGGTGCCGGGTCGAGCTCCACGGCCCACGCGGTGGAGCTGGCCAAGCAGGCCGAGCGCGCCGGTGCCGACGCGGTGATGGTCGTCGCGCCCTATTACAACCGGCCGTCGCAGGCGGGGCTGGAGGCACACTTCATCGCGGTGGCGTCGGCGGTGGGGTTGCCCGTCGTCCTGTACAATGTTCCGGTTCGCACCGGCTGTGACGTCGCCGCCGAGACGGTCGCGCGGGTTTGCGAGCGGGCGGCCAACGTGGTGGCGGTGAAGGAAGCTTCGGGGAACGTGCTGCGCGCGCAGGACATCCTCGGCCTGCTCGGCGACCGGGTCACCGTGATGTGCGGCGACGACGCGCTCACCTTGCCGATGGTGGCCGTGGGCGCGCGTGGCGTCATCAGCGTGACCTCGAACCTGCTGCCGGCGGAGCTGGTGCGGGCGACGAAGCTGGCGCTCTCCCCCTCGGTCGACCTTGCCTCGGCGCGGCGGGCGCACCTCGATCTGCTGCCGGTGCACCGCGCGATGTTCTGCGAAGCGAGCCCCGCGCCGGTGAAGGCGGGGATGGCGCTGTCGAACCTGCTGGCGCCGGCGGTGCGCTCGCCCATCGTGCCGGCCAGCGCGGAGGCGACCAAGGCGGTGGAGCAGGCGCTGGCGGCGTATCGCGGCTCGTGAACGGCGCCGTGAAGCTCGCCGTCGTCGGGGCCAGCGGGCGGATGGGGCGCGCGGTGGTGCGCCTGGCCAGCCAGGAGAAGCTCGCGCAGGTGGTGTTCGCCATGGCGGCGCGCCAGGCGGGGCGCGACGCGGGGGAGCTCGCCGGTGAAGGCGCGCTCGGCGTCCTTGCGGAAGGCTCGCTCGACGGGCTCGCTCGCTCCGGAGCTCAGGTGGTCATCGATTTTTCCTCCGCCGACAGCTGCGCCGAGGTCGCGCGCGCGGCGGCCGATGCGGGGGTCGCGCTGGTCTCCGGGACGACCGGCATCGACGCGGAAGCGCGCGCTGCGCTCGACCTGGCGGCGACACGGGTGCCGGTGCTGTGGGAGGCGAACATGAGCGTCGGCGTACAGGTGCTCGCCGCGCTGGTGAAGCAGGCGGCGCTCGCGCTCGGTCCGGAGTTCCACGCCGAGATCGTCGAGGTGCACCACGCGGCCAAGGTGGATGCGCCCAGCGGGACCGCGCTGATGCTCGCCGACGCGCTGCTCCCGGCGGGTGAGCCACGCGAGCTGGTGCACGGTCGTCACGGGCGTCCTGGACCGCGCGGCGCTTCCGAGCTGGGCATGCACGCCGTGCGCGGGGGCGACGTCATCGGGGACCACACGGTGCACTTCCTCGGCCCGGGCGAGCGCCTCGAGCTGACCCACCGGGCGACGAACCGCGATCTGTTCGCGCGCGGCGCCCTGCGCGCGGCGGCGGCGATCGTCGGACGACCGCCGGGCCGCTATCGATTGAGCGCGCTGGTGCTCGAGTCGATCGCGGCGAACGCAGTCACGTAGCCTCGATCAGAAGGTGCCGCTGAGCGACATGCCGCCGGCGTTCCAGCCGAAGGTGGGGGCGACGTGGAAGCTGCTGGCCGACGCTTGCGGCTGCGCCTTGCCCTCGCTCCCGTTCCCCGTGAGCAAGAGGACCGCACCGGTGATGAGCAGCGCACCGCCCACGCCGCCGAAGCTCCAGGCGATCGCCGAGTCGCGCTTCCCGTTCGAGCGATCGCTGCACGCGGCGCTCGACGCGCTCAGGCTGTTGCCGCAGGAGGCGCTGCCCGCGTAGTTGCCGCGATCCGTCTTCGCGTCGCTCGCGTCGCTGGCGTACTTCGCCGCGTAGAGGCCGCTGACCACGCCGGCCACGACGCCGAGGCCGAGCGCGCCCCAGCCGACGATCTTTCGCGTCGAAGGCCCTTCGGTGTCGCCCACGGTGGTGCCGGTGGGCAGGAGGCGCGGCTCGAAGAGCGCGCTCTCGCCGCCGGTGATGTCGAACGACTGGCGCACCGGATCCGAGCCGGTGGCCCGCACCTCGACGGTGTGATGGCCGAGCGCCAAGGTGACCAGCGCGTTGCCGCGCTCGATGCGCGCGCGGCGCTCGCCGTCGACGTACACCGAGCCTTGCGC
>JAMFST010000725.1 GCA_026225435.1 Labilithrix luteola | reverse complement strand
GGGTCGAGCGCGGCCAGCGGGACACCTGGGTGCTCGTCGCCAGCCCGTGCGCGGGGGTCGACGAGGGGAGCGGCGACGCCGGGTTGGCCGCCGCCGTCACCCTGGCCGAAGTGTCCGCGCCGACTGCTGCCGGAGCCGACGGAGTCACCGTCGAGCCGTGGACCGCGATCGACGGCGTCGGCGTGATCGCCCACGGCCGCCCGCGGGCCGGCGAGTCGCCCGAGGCGGCCGCGCGCCGCATCGCCGACGTCGCCGCGCGGAGGTTCGCCGCCACGCCGCTCGACGCCGGCGCGATCGTCCGCGCCCGCAGCGCCCTCTTCTCCGCCGCCGACACCGTGCCGGCCCGCGCGCTGGCGGCGGTGGCCGCGGCCGTGAGCCCAGGGCGCCCTTCGTGGCTGATCCCCCAGGGGACGGCGACCTCGCTCGGACGGGCGAGCGACGCCGAGGTCGGCGCCCGGGCGACCGCGCTGCGCACCGGTCCTCTGCGCATCGCCATCCTCGCCGGCGAGAGCGACGCTCAGGTCACCGCGGCGACCCAGGCGATCGACCGCTGGATGCTCCGCCACCCCGCCGGTGATCGCGCGTGCCCGCAGGTGCCGGCGCCCCCGCCGCCCCGTCCGGGCACGTACACCCTGTCGCTCCCGCGCAGCAGCGCCGCCACCGAGGCCTGGCTCGCGCTGCCGCTGCCGGACCACGATCGACTCGCCTTCGCCAGCGCCACCTGGCTCGCCGACGCGCTCGACGGCGCGGGCGGGCTCCTCGAGCGCGCGCTCGTCACCGCCGGTCTGGTCCGCTCGGCCGACGCGCGCGTGATCGGCGGCCTCGTGCGCGGTCGCGCGGCGCTGGTCGTCCGCCTCGACGCGCCGCCCGGCTCGCTCGACGCCGCGGTGGCGCAGACCCGCGCGCTGCTCGAACGCCTGCGCGAAGGGGCCCTGACCGAGGCCGACCTCACCCGCGCCAGCGAGCGTCGCGCGTCCACGACCGAGGCCACCCGCACCACCCCCGTGGTCGGCTCGTCGAGCTCTTCCGCGAACGCGATCCCGACACGAATCTACCGGCTCCGTCGCTCTTGGCCTGGCGCGCCTTCGCCGCATCGGCGATCAAGGACGACGCCTTGATCATCGCCGTCGCTCGCCCCGAGAAGTCCGAGCCCGCGCCGACGCCGGCCGCTCCAGCCGCGCCCGCCGTCGCTCCTGCGCCCGTCGCGAAGCCTGCGCCGGCCGCCAGCCATCGATGAGCGACGTACCGTCCCTCGAGGCGCCGCCGCCGGCGGACGTCCCGGTCTTCGCCGTCGGCGACGATCACCTGCGCCTGCTGCGCGACGGCGTCGTCGCCTTCCCGGCCATGCTCGCGGCCATCGCCGCCGCCCGCCGCGAGGTGCTCCTCGAGATGTACTGGATCGGTGACGACAAGGTGGGCGAGCGCTTCCGCGACGCCCTGGCCGACCGCGCCCGCGCCGGCGTCGAGGTCCGCGTGATCTACGACGCGCTCGGCAGCCTCGGCGTCTCGAGCGGCTTCTGGGACCCGCTGCTGACCGCCGGCGGCCAGGTGCGCGAGTTCCACGCGCTCTCCCCCTTCGACCCGACGTTCCGCCTCGACCGCCTCGAGCAGCGCGACCACCGCAAGCTGCTGGTGGTCGACGGCGAGATCGGCTTCACCGGCGGGATCAACCTCGGCCTCCCCTGGGCACCGGTGGCCGAGGGGGGCGGCGGCTGGCGCGACGACATGATCGAGGCGCGCGGCCCCTGCGCCGGCGAGATGCGCTCGCTCTTCGTCGCCAGCTGGAGCGCCGTGCTCGGCGAGCCGACCCCTCCGGAAGCCGTCGCGCTGCGCCGCGCCGCGCCGACCCGTCCGGTGTGGATGCTCGCCGGCCAGAAGCGCAAGAACCGCAACATCCACCACGAGTACATCCGCCGCATCCGCCTGGCGACGCGCTCCGTGGACATCGCCAACAGCTACTTCGTCCCCGACCGAGCGGTGCGCGCCACGCTGTTTCGCGCCGTAGCCCGCGGCGTGCGCGTGCGCGTCTTGCTGCCGGCGCGGGGGGACGTGCCCGTCGTGCAGTTCGCCCAGGAGGCGATGTTCGACACCCTGCTCCGCCACGGTGTACAAATTTACGCCTACGAGGGGCCGATGATGCACGCCAAGAGCGCCGCGGTGGACGGCCGCTTCTGCACCGTCGGCAGCTACAACCTCGACGAGCGCTCCTGGCGCAAGAACCTCGAGCTGAACATCGCGGTCGACGACGTGGCCTTCACCGCGCACCTGACCCGCTGGTTCGAGCGCGACCTCGAGCGCTCGGTGCGCCTGAAGCTCGGTCAGTGGCGCAACCGCTCGGTGGCCCGGCGCGGCATCGAGTGGGTGGCCTTCGCCTTCCGCGAGCTGTTTTGATCGTGGCGCGCTCTCCGCTGGCGCTGACCGACCGCGCGCGCCTGTCGTACCGCGCCGCTGGGTTCGCCGGGGTGACCCTGGCGCTCGGCACCGCCTACGCCGCCGAGGCGCGCCTGTGCGCCAGCTTCCCCGCCCCCTTCCGTCGCCAGGTGCGCGACGACTGGACCCGCCGCTGGAGCGAGTCGCTCCTCGGTCTCTTCGCCGTCGAGGTCGAGCGCTACACCGCGGTCCCGCCGCGCGCCCCCGGTCGTGGTCGCCTGGTCGTCGCCAACCACCGCAGCACCATCGACATCGCGCTGCTCCTCGGCACCTTCGGCGGCCACATGGTCAGCCGGGCCGATCTCTCCACCTGGCCGATCCTCGGCCCCGCCGCGCGCAGCGTGGGCACTCTGTTCGTCGATCGGAGCAGGGCGACCAGCGGAGCCGAGCTGATTCGATTGATGCGAGATCAGCTCAAAGCTGGCGATACGGTGGTCATTTTTCCGGAGGGAACGACCTTCGCCGACGACACCCTCCGCCCCTTCCACCCGGGAGGCTTCGCCGCCGCGTACAAGACCGGCGTGGACGTCGTGCCGGTGGGGATCGCCTACCAGACCGGCTCCGGCGCGGCGTTCGTCGACGAGTCGTTCCTCCAGCACCTCACTCGCATGAGCGTGGCGCCGCCAACACGGGTCGGGATGTGGATCGGCGAGCCGATCGCCACCGACGGGCGCAAGAGCGCGGAGCTGGCCGACCTCACCGCCGCCGCCGTCGACCGCTGCGTGCGCGAGGCCCGCGCGCGCGTCGATCGCTAAGCGCTTCGCGAAGCGGTGCTCACTCGCCGCGCCCGGCACCGGTACGCATTCTCTTGCACGAACCGTCGCACACCTGCGACGATCTCCAGTCATGGCCGAGCGCGGCGCCGCGATTCCCCAAGCGCAGACCGACGACAACGAGGACATCTCTTGGGCGCTGTCCACGGCCGAAGCGATGTGGAGTCGTGGGGATCTGATCGACGCCATCAAGTGGGTCCGGCGAGCCGCCGAGGCCGCGGGCGACGCCGAGCAGGACGGGCGCGCTCTGGAGCTCGCCAAGGCCGCCGCCGAGCTGCAGAACCAGGTCGGCGGAGTCCGCGATCAACCGGGCTCCGAGCCCGCTCCCCCGCCGCCGCTCCCCGCCGCGATGGCCGCCGCGCACTCCGCGGTGACCGCGCCGCCGCCCGACGGCGCCTCCGGGCCGCCCCCCGCCGCGATGGCGTCGCCCGTTCCGCCGGCCGCTGCCATCACCGCGAGCCCGCCGCGCGTCGCCCCTTCCGTTCCTCCGCCGGCACCGGGCGCCAGCTTCGCCTCCGGTGGCCGCGGCCCGACGAGCACCGCCCCCAAGCGACCGAGCACCATCCCGCGCGCGTCCGGTACCCCCGCGCCCCCGGCCGTCGCCCGCGTCTCGGCTCCGCGGCCGCCGTTGCCGCGTGCGTCCGGTGCGCCGTTGCCGCCCGCCCCTCCGCTCCCCACCGGTGCATCCGTCTCGCCTGCCGGCCCCCCGCCGGTCCCGACCGCCGCCTCGTCGGCGCCCGCGCTCCCTTCGACCACTCCGCAGTACGTCCAGCACCTTCCGCCGGTCGCGCCGGTCTCCTCGATGCCCTCCACCGCGCGCGCCATCGAGGCCGCCGTCCCCGCCGCTCCGGGCTCGGTGCCGTCGGCGCCGGCGTCGGCGCCGCGCAACGACGATCCGACCTCCACGTCTCACGACCTCGAGCCGCCGGAGGAGACCGCGCAAGTCGAGGTCCCGGCCGCCCCGCGTCGCATGTCGTCGAAGGCGCCGCCGCCGCCCACCGCTCCGCGCCCCCAGCTCGACACGCCGTCCACATCCATCGACGGTCGGCAGTTCGCCGCCGCCCAGACCACCGAGCTGCGCGTGCTCCGCCACCCGTCGATCGCCGAGGAGATCGACGCCTGGCCGACGCAGGCCATCTCCGGCGAGGAGTTCCCCGAGAGCAACGTCGCTGCCCTGGTCGCTGCCCTCCCGCCGATGCGTCCGCGCGAGCCGTCCAAGCACCCGATGGACCCCGATCTGCTCGCCACCCAGGCGGTGCGCGTG
>JAMFST010000724.1 GCA_026225435.1 Labilithrix luteola | reverse complement strand
TGGCCAGGGTGCCGGTCTCGCCCGTCTTGAGCGGCGCCGAGGGCTGCCCGGCGGGCTTGTCGACGACCAGGATCTTCGGGCTTTGCCAGCGCACGTCGAGCTTCGCGTCGGGCGTCGGCGTCGCCGGGCCGTCGGCCGAGGCCAGGTCCGCTCCGTCCTCGAGCGCGACGGACAGGGAATCGCCCGTCTTCACCTGCGCCCCCTTGGGCGCGCGGCGGCCGTTCACCCGGACCGAGCCGTTCTCGATGGCCTTCTTGACCCGCGCGCGGGAGGCGCCGGGCACGAGCTCGGTCAGCGCCTTGTCGAGACGTGCGCCGTCGAGGGACGCGGGAACAGTGAGCTCGTGGTTCTCCAAAGCCCGGCGCACGTTAGCGCGAAAGTCGCGCTACCATCAGGGAGATCCCCGATGGAGAACCCAGAGATAGCGCGCACCTTCGACGAGCTGGCCGATCTGCTGGAGCTGGGCGGGGAGAACCCGTTCAAGCTGCGCGCCTACCGGAACTTCGCCGAGCTGGCGCGCGAGACGGGCGATCGGCTGGCGGACCTCGCCGCGACTGGCGGCAGCGACGCGCTCGAGAAGCTCGACGGCGTCGGCCCCGCCATCGCCAAGAAGGTGCTCGATCTCCTCGCCAAGGGGACCTTCGACGCGCTCGACCGCGCGCGGGCCGAGGTGCCCGTCTCGCTGCTGCTCGTGCTCGGCATCCCCGGGCTCGGCGCCAAGACGGTGCGGCGGCTGTTCGTCGAGGCGGGGATCAAGACGCTCGAGGAGCTCGAGGCGGCCTGCGAGCAGGGGACGCTGGCCGGCATGGCGGGGTTCGGCAAGAAGAAGCAGGACAAGATCCTCGAAGGGGTGAAGTTCAAGCTCGCCGCCATCTCCGGTCCGAAGCAGCTGCTCCTCGCGCAGGCGCGCGCGGCGGTCGGCGAGATTGCTTACCTGCTCGGTGTGGAGAAGGCGGTCGCGCTCGGCAAGACGCGCCGTGGGGTGGAGCTGGTCGAGGATGTACGGATGATCGCCAGCGGCATCACCCGCGACGAGGCGCTCTCCAAGCTGGAAGTGGCGCACGACCGGCCGATCTCACACGTGATGCCGGCCGGCGACATGGCGCTGTCGGCCTCGGTGGAGGGGATCTCGGTCTCCATCACGCTCGTTCCGCGGGCCGAGTGGGTGCACGCCGCGCTGGTCGGTGGCGCCGACGCCGAGCACGTGGCCTGGCTGGTGGAGCTGGCCGGCTCGGAGGAGAAGCTGAAGGAGATCTGCTCCAAGGTGAAGAGCGAGGAGGCGGCGTACATCGCGCTCGGCACCGCGCCGGTGCCGGCGGAGCTGCGCGAGGGGCGCGCGCCGGTGGTGCCCGATGATCTCGTGGCGCTCGAGCGGCTCGGCGGCGTCTTCCACGTGCACTCCGACTGGAGCGACGGGACGGCGTCGATCCTCGACATGCTGCGCGCCGCGCGCGACCACGGGCTCGGGTTCCTCGGTCTGTCGGACCACTCGCAGGCGGCCTGGTACGCCAACGGTCTGGGCGGCGATCGCCTGCTCGAGCAGGCCTACGCGGTGGAGGCGGCCCGGCGCGAGGTGCCCGAGGTGCGGCTCTTCCACGGCATCGAGGTGGACATCCTCGCCGACGGCGCGCTCGACCTGCCCGACGAGATCCTCGAGCGGCTCGATTTCGTGATCGCCTCGGTCCACTCGCAGCTGCAGATGGACGCGGCGGCGATGACGGCGCGTCTCGTGCGCGCGGTGAGCCACCCGCTGGTGACCATCCTCGGCCACCCGACGGGCAGGCTGCTGCTCGCGCGCGGAGGGAGCGGCTTCGACGTGGCGCAGGTCGCCGCCGCTGCGGCTGCCAACGACACCTTCCTCGAGATCAACGCCAACCCGCAGCGGCTCGATCTGTCGGACACCCTGGTGCGCTTGGCGCGGACCAAGGGGGCGCGCTTCGCCATCGATCCCGACGCGCACGGCACGCGCGGCTTCGCGGACACGGCCCTCGGCGTCACCGTGGCGCGGCGCGCGGCGCTCTCGGCGAAGGACGTGCTCAACGCGGCCAAGGGGGAGGCGGTCGGAGAATTTCTCGCTGCCCGCAAGAGCCGTGGCCTGGCGAAGCTAAAAGCGTCGGCCAGCTAGGCCGCGTGCTCACGTAGCACGCGGCACGGGCTTCCGAAGGGCGCCCAGCAGCTCCTTCCGCAGGAAGAGCTCGAGCGGCAGGCGGCACAGCGAGTGGGTCATCTCGCCGGCGTCCAGGCGACTGACCAGCTCGCGTAGCGGGATCATCACCAGCTCGCACGACTCGCTCTCGTCGAAGTGCGTGCCGTCGGGGTGGAGGACGACGTCGCGCGCGAGGAAGGTGAACACGCGCGTGTCCTGCAGCGCCGGGTTGGCGAACACCTCCAGCAGCGGCTCGACCTTCGCCGGATCCGCCTGGTAGCCGGTCTCCTCGCGCAGCTCGCGGATGGCGGCGGCGCGCGGATCCTCGCCCGGGTCGACCACCCCACCGGGGATCTCCAGCGTGTCGGCGTCGATGCCGAAGCGGAACTGGCGGACGAAGACGATCTGCTCGTCGGGCGCGGGGGTCAGCGCCAGCACGTTGCACCAGCTCTCGGTGCGGAAGACGAAGGCGTCTCGCTCGCGCAGGGGGCGCCCCTCCTCCGCGATCTCCAGATTGATGCGGTCCACGCGGAAGACCCGGTAGTCCCCCTGCTCCTGTCGACCGGTGATGCGGAAGCGCGGCAGCGTCATGGGGCGCATGATAAGGAACAAGCGATGTTCGGTGCTGCCCGGCGTTGGCTCGCACGTGTGCCGCGCGCCTGGGAAAGCGCGAAGGACGACGTCGACGCCGTCCTCAAGAACGATCCGGCGGCGCGCTCTCCGCTCGAGGTGGCGCTGGTCTATCCGGGCGTGCACGCCGTGTGGATGCACCGGGTGGCGCACGCGCTGTGGACCGACGGGTTCGGCTTGTCGGCGCGGGTCGTCGGCCACGCCAACCGCTTCCTCACCGGCATCGAGATCCACCCGGGCGCCACCCTCGGCCGCCGGGTGGTGATCGATCACGGCATGGGGGTGGTCATCGGCGAGACCGCGCGTGTCGGCGATGGCTGTCTGCTGTACAAGGGCGTCGTGCTCGGCGGAACGAAGCTCCAGCGGACGCAGCGCCACCCGCAGCTCGGGGCCGGCGTCGTCGTCGGCTCCAACGCCTGCATCCTCGGCAACATCGTCGTGGGGGACGGCGCGCGCATCGGCTCGGGGAGCGTGGTCGTCCGCTCGGTGCCGGCCGGGGCCACCGTGGTCGGCGTCCCGGCGCGCATCATCACGCCGGCGCGCACCCCGCTCGAGCAGTCGCTCGACCACGCCAACCTGCCCGACCCGGTCACCGAGATGATCCGCTCGCTCGCCTCCGAGGACGCCCGCCTTCGCCAGCGGGTCGCGCGGCTGGAAGAAGCGCTCGACCTCGGCCGCGACGCGCAGGACGAAAGCGGGCCGGACCTGGCACCGCTCGACTCTCCCGACTTCGACGGAGGCTGACCATGGCCAAGCCGACCGGAGAGAAGCTGATCGTCAAGAACCGCCGCGCCACCTTCGACTACGCCGTCGAGGACGTGTTCGAGGGGGGCCTGGTGCTGCTCGGCAGCGAGGTGAAGTCGCTGCGCGCGGGCAAAGTGGACATCGTCGACTCGTACGGCGCGGTCGACAACGGGCAGCTGTTTCTCAAACAATTGTACATTGCGCCCTTCGAGCAGGCGAAGGCGTTCCCCCACGAGGTACGGCGAAACCGGCTCGTGCTGGCGCACCGCCACGAGATCGAGAAGATCGACGAGGCGGTGTCCAAGGGGGGCTTCACGCTCATCCCGCTGCGCCTGTACTTCAAGGATGGCCGGGCCAAGGTGGAGCTGGGGCTGGCCAAGGGGAAGAAGAACTACGACAAGCGCGCCGACATGGCGGCGAAGACGGCCAGCCGCGAGGCGCGTGACGCCATCGGCCGTGGACGCAAGGGGTACGATTGATCGCCCACGTGGATCTCACCTGGTCGAGCGGAGGCGCCGCCGAGCTGGTCGCGCTCACCGCCAACGCCATGACCGTGCGCTCGGAGACGCCGCACCCGCCGGGAGCGCGCATCGAAGGGGCGACGGCCGAGGGGCCGACCTTGAAGATGAAGGTGCACAGCGGCAAGCGCGAAGCGGACGGCGTGTACCGCATCGAAGGGCGGCCGATCGATCTCGGCCGCGAGTTGCGCGAGAGCCTGGCCGCGAAGCTGACGAGCCGGGCGACCTCCGCCGGTTAGTCACCCGCCGGCGAGTCACTCGTCGCATCGAAGCAACGGCGACGGATCTCCTCCGGGCGGGGACTTGCGCGCGCGTCCTTCGGTGATATGAAAATGATATCACTTTGATGTCGGAGGAGCCCATGGTCGAGATGCACGAGAAGCGGGTGTACGGAATCCCGGGGGGAATCATGTTCTTCCTGCTGCTCCTGGCGATCGCCGCAGG
Organism: Labilithrix luteola; assembly: GCA_026225435.1. GTDB lineage: Bacteria > Myxococcota_A > Polyangia > Polyangiales > Polyangiaceae > JAMFST01. The sequence continues at coordinate 8,245 of JAMFST010000724.1, read as the reverse complement.
CGGCTCGGTCGCGCGGGGAGGGGCGGTGACGGGCGATCCGGTGGTGGCGATCGCCGGGGGCGGAGTCGTCTTCCTCTCGCTGTTCTTGCTGACGGGGCTCGTGGTGGTGAATCCCAACCAAGCGGTCGTGCTGCAGCTGTTCGGCCGCTACGTCGGCACCTTGCGCGAACAGGGGATGCGCTGGGTGAACCCCTTCAACACGAAGTCGCGGGTGTCGCTGCGCGTGACCAGCTTCGACAGCGCGCGGCTCAAGGTGAACGACCATGGCGGCAATCCCATCGAGGTGGGGGCCATCGTCGTCATGCGGGTGAACGACACCGCCAAGGCCTTCTTCCAGGTCACCGATTACAACGCCTTCGTGCGCACCCAGGTCGAGGCCGCGCTGCGCAACCTCGTCTCGCGCTATCCGTACGATGGCGACGAGGGGCAGCTCTCCCTTCGCGCCAACACGGTGGAGTTCGCCGAGCTGCTCAAGACCGAGCTCGTGTCGCACGTCGGCGCGGCGGGGGTCGAGATCCTCGACACCAAGATCAGTCACCTCGCCTACGCCCCGGAGATCGCCCAGGCGATGCTGCAGCGGCAGCAGGCCTCGGCCATCGTCGCCGCGCGCCGCCTCATCGTCGAAGGGGCCGTCGGCATGGTGGAGATGGCGCTCGAGATGCTCTCCAAGCAGCACATCGTCGAGCTCGACGAGGAGCGCAAGGCGCAGATGGTGTCCAATCTCCTCGTCGTCCTGTGCGGCGAGCGCGGGACCCAGCCCGTCGTCAACACCGGCACCATCTACCAGTAGGGCGACGGGACGTGGCCGAGCGCAAAGCCTTCCTTCTCCGCATCGACCCCACCGTGCTCGAGGCCGTGCAGCGCTGGGCCAACGACGACCTGCGGAGCCTGAACGCGCAGATCGAGTACCTGCTCCGCACGAGCCTCACGGAGACCGGCCGCCTCACGCAGCCGAAGAAGCCGAAGTGAGGCGTCTCCCGCGGACTGTCCGCTAGGCTAGCGCGGCGGCCGCGCGCGCAGGTTCACGACGAGGAGCCCGAAGGCGATCATGACCACCAGCACGACGCAGCTGACGCGCGAGCTCAGGTCGGCCGGGGCGACGCCACCGAAGAGCGCGCGGAGGTGCGCGCGCGGGGTGATGACGGCGGCGGCGCTGTCGCCCGGCCCGAGGATGGCGTCGACGACGAGCACGACGATCGCGCCGCCACCGGAGCGGCCGAACGACGCGCCGGCGGTGAAGAGCGCTCCGTAGGCCGCGCCAGCGAGGGCGGCGAGGGCGCTCGAACGGACGATGTCCGCCTGCGCGGCGTGCACCACGAGCAACGCGCCGAGAGTCGCCAGCGCGGCCACGGTGGCGGCGAGGAAGGTGGCGACGAGGAGCTGCGCGGTCGCTGCGGCTCTTCGGCTGGCGCCGAAGAAGAGGAGCGGTGCGGCGGCGTCGCCGACCGAGCGGCCGGACAGGGTGGCGCGGACGAGGGCGATGGCGGCGAGCGGGATCACCACCGCGCCGACCGTCTCGAGCAGTACGCTGTCGGCCGGGTGCGCCTGCCCGCGGACGAGGCGAGCGGCGACGAGCGCGAAGAGGACCAGGCCGGTCACCGGCACGAGCGCGCGCCGTGGACCGAGCCCGCGGCGGAGCGGCAGCTGGAGCAGCGAGGGCGACAAAGAGAAGGCGCCCATCAGACGACCTGCCCGGGTGCAGCGTTCTCGACGCGCTCGAGCGAGACCAGGTCCACGTCGGCGCGCACCGCGGCCCGTCCGATCGCCGCCGCTACCTGGGTCGCGTCCGTGCCCGCCACGCGCACCGCGCTCCCCAGCGACTCGAGCTCCACGATGGCGTCCTCCTCGGCGAGCGACCCCACCAGCGCGCGCGCATCGGAGGCGACTGCGCGGTAGACGGCGAGACCGTTTCGATCGGGCGGCGAGACGATGCGCCCGCCGCGCAGCAGGTGGACCTCGGCCCCCAGGCGGCGCGCCTCGCGCTCCGAGGCGGTGCCGACGATGACGACGCACGCGGCGTCCCGCGCTCGCTGGCGAAGGAGGTGCACGGCGCGTGCGGCGACGTCCGGCTCGAGATCCAGCAGCGGCTCGTCGAGCAGGTACACCTTGGCGTCGGCGGCCAGGGCGACGGCCAGCGCCACCGCCCGGACATCGGCGCGGCTCAAGGTGCGCAGCCGGCGCGAGCCGAGCGCCTCGATCCCCAGTGACGCCAGCGCCGCCGTGGAACCCTGCGTTCGCCCGCCGCGCACGCGAGCGGCGAGCGCGAGGATGGCGTCGACCCGCATCGTCTCCGGCAGCATCGTGGCCGCCGCGCGACCGAGCCACACGATCGCACGCGGGTCGGCATCCGGCGCCGCGCCGTCGACGAAGACCGTGCCGTGACGCAGGCGGGTGCGACCGGCGAGCGCCGCGAGCGCCAGCGACACGCCGTCCCCCGGGCTGCCGACGAGCGCGTGCAATCCCCCTTCGGCGACGAGCTCGAACCCGTCGAGCCGCCCCTCGGGAGCGAGCGAGCTGACCGTCCGCACCGCGCGCGCTTCGATCACCACGCGCCGTCCTCCGTCACGCCGCCGCGCCGGCTCATCTGCGCGCGGAGCAGCAACGCTCCGAGCGCGGCCATCACCAGGAGCACCACCGCGGCGTGCAGCGCCAGCGGCCGATCACCCGCCCCGAGCACCAGCGCACGCAGCGCCGAGAGCGCCGAGGGGATCCCGAGGACCGCGCGCCAGCTCGGGTCGACCACACCGGCGGTGGCGAGCCGGACGATCGCCGGAAGGAGCAGCACCAGCCCGAGCACCACGAGCCCGCGGCCGCGCGGTCGCTCGGCGGGGCGCAGACGCGAGACGGAGGCTGACGGCCGCTCCTCCGCCGACGGCGAACCGCCGGCTGCCGCTGCCAGCGGCGCGACCACCAGCGCGAAGGCGAGCGCGTAGACCAGGCAGGACACCCACCCGCGCGCCGCGGCCATCACCTGCGCCGTCCGCGGCGCGGCCGCCGCCCCGACCAGCGCCACGAACAACGAGCCGAGCGCGACCATGCGCAGCAGCTGCAGCCCCAGACCGAGCGCGCGGACCGCCAGGTACCGTTGCCGGCTCACCCCGTGGAGCCGGTAGAGCGCCGAGATGCCGCGCCCGCGGTCCCGCGCCATCCCCTGCGTGGCCGCACCGAGCACGAAGAGCAGCCCGGCGACCCAGGCGAGCGCCGTGGAGGAGAGCGCGACGGCGTCGGCCAGGGACGTGGCGCCGTCCCGGCGGGCGACGCGAGCGGCGAAGATGGCGAATCCGACCGCGATGACCGCGCCGAGCCCGTGGGTCAGGCGAGCGGCGATCCCCTCGCCGGACAGCTTCGTCCCGAGCGCCAGCTGACCGCGAAACACGCTCGCCATTCCCTCCTCGATACCGTGTGCGCGGGCGGAATGCACCCGGCACGGCCTCGCCGGGCTTGACCTCCGCGGGCGCCGCCGCCATCACGTGGCCATGCTCAGGTGGCCGGCGCGCGTCCTCCGCTGGCTGCTCGTGCCGCGGCTGACGGTGCCGTTCGCGGCCAGCGTGGCCTACGTTGGCCTCACCGCGCTGCGGGCGACGGCGCTCATCGATCGGTTCGCCTGGTTCGTGGCGGTGGCCGGCTTCCTCGTCGCCGCCGACCGCATCCGCCGGGAGAAGCAGCGCACCGGGCTGACCGGCCTGCTCGAGCCGTTGCGCGGGGACGAGACGCTCATCGTCTGGACGCTGGCCATCGGCATCTCCTCGCTGGGCGCCGCGCCCAAGGTCTCCGCCGCCAACGATCTCTTCGCCGCCGTGGCCATGGGGCTCGCCGCCATCCTCGCCGTGCGCCCGCTGTCCGAGCTGCAGGAGCCGGCCGGGATGCTGTCGGGCCCCGCCGCAGCCAGCCGCTACCTCACCTTCATCCCCCGCTTCGTCGAGCTGCTCATCGGCATCGGCTGGGCCTTCGTCCTCTTCTGCGAGCTCGAGGCGGTCCTCCGCCGCTCGGAGGCGCTCGCCGACAGCGCCGCCGATCTCGCCGGCATCGTCGCCGCCGTCTCGGCCCTCCTGCTCATCGTCGTCGGCGTGTACCTCGCCAAGGAGCGGATCCTCGCGCTCGAGACGGCGACCCGCGCCAACTCGTACGCCGGGCGCATCGCGCTGGGGACGGCGGCGGTGCTGGCCATCCGGCTCGCCTCGTCGGTCACCTTTGCCGAGCTCGGGAGGGTGGCGCTGCCGGCGCTGGCCTGGCTCGGCGTGCGGGCGATCCGTCATCCCCACCCGGTGCGCGACGCCCAGCGCGTCCGCCGCGGCCTCGCGCTCGCGGTCATCGGCGCGCCGGTGCTGCTCCTCGGCGTCACCTCGTCGCACGGGCGCGACGCGTCGCTGGTCACGGCGCTCACCGGCGGTGCGCTCCTGGCGATCGGCGCGCTCGGTCGCTACCTGGAAGATCCGCTGCGCCCGGCGCAGGGCGTGCTGCTCGACGCCATCGCCCACGCCGAGGCGGCGCTCGCCGGGGCCGAGCCGGAGACCGCGGCGCGCGACGTGCTGGTCAAGCTGCGCGAGCCGCTCTCCCCCGAGAGCCGCTCGCCGCGGCTGTACACTCTCGACCCGCCGCGGGTGTTCGAGGTGGACGCGGCCGGCTACCTCCACCCGCACCCCTCGGTGCTGCATCCGGATCTGGTGGCGACGGCGATGCTCGAGCCGCACAGCACGGTGCGCACCGACGCGCTCGAGGCGCTGGCGGTGCGCCGCGCCGATCTGCGCCCCCTCGGTGGGTACATGTTCCGCGAGGACATGCTGCTGGCGACGCTGGTGATCAAGGACGGCGAGGTCGAAGGTGTGCTGGTGGTGCCGACGGAGACGGCGCGGCAGCCGATCACGCTCGAGGAGGTGGTCGCGCTGAAGCGGCTGACGGACGGTGTCGCCGGCGCGCTCGCCGAGGAGTCGCGGGTGGCGCGCGCTCAGGAGCGGGAGGTCGCGCTCCGTCGTCAGGTGGAGCAGGTGACCGCGGAGCTCGGCCTCGCGCGTGACGAGAGCGCGCGCCGTCACGAGGCCAACCGGCTGGCGACCACCCGTCTGGCGCGCCCCGCCACCATCGGCATCTACTCCGACGCCGCCGCCGAGGTGGCGCGGGTGCTCGAGGCGCGCGCCGGGCGGAGTCAGCCGACCTGTCTCGTCGGGCCGAGCGGGATCGACGCCGTCCCCTACGGAGCACGCGCGCACCTGTCGGGGCCGCGGGCGAGCCAGCCGTTCGTGGTCATCGAGGGGACCTCGTCGCGCGAGCACGATCTGGAGCGCTGGCGCGCGCCGCTCACCTCGCCGCTGGCGCTGGCCGAGGGGGGCGTCCTCTTCCTGGTCGACGGCGCCAGCCTGCCCCGTGACGTCCAGCGCCTGCTCGCCGACGCCTTCGCGGAGCGCCGCGCGCCGTGGGCCAGCCCGCTGACCGAGACCGCTCCCTCGACGGGGCGTGCGGGCCGGAGCACCGCGAGCAGCAAGGCTTCGCTCCCGCCCCCCGTGCAGCCGCCGCTCGACGTGGTCCCCTGGCTCTCGACGACCCGCCCGCCGCGGCAGCTGGCCGACGAGGAGGAGCTCGATCTCGCGCTCGCCGCCCGCTTCGCCGACTCGTTCGAGGCGCCGGTGATGCTCCCGTTGCTCGGCGAGCGCCCGGAGGATCTGCGGTCCATCGTCAACGACCGCCTGGCGCGCGAGGGGCTGCGGGTGCGCGGCCGGCCGGTCGGCATCGACGACGGCGCCTACGCCCTGCTCGTGGACCACGACTTTCCCGGCGACGAGCTGGAGCTGGCCGCGCTGGTGGAGCGGCTGGTGGCGAGCGCGCCCGACGACGTGGTTCACGCCGCCGACGTCCGCGCCCACCTGGCGGCCGCGTCTGCGGACAGCTTGTCCCGCCGGAACGGTGCGTGATACTCGTCGAATCCATGTCTGCGCGCCGCCTCGCCACCTCCGTTCTCGCCATCGTCGCGGTCACCGCCGGGCTCGGTGCGGTCGCGGCAGTCACAACTGCCTGCAGCAACAGCGACGAGGCCTACAAGGCGACGCCGGCCTACTCGGGTCGCAAGCCGAACCTCCCGCCCATCCCGTCGCTGCCCACCACGCCGATCAACGTGGGTGACGCCTACACGGTCTACGGCGCCGGGCACCAGCTGCGCAGCGAGATCCATTCGAGCGAGGTGTCCGGCAAGGACGTCAGCATCGTCGGCTACATCACCCGCACCAACCTCGCCGACGCGCCCGACTGCGCGATTCACCCGGTGGGCAAGTCGGACGCCGACGGGTGCAAGTCGCCCATCCCCACGTTCTGGATCTCCGACACCAAGGGGGACACCAAGGGTCAGGCCATCCAGGTGCTCGGCTGGGCGCGCAACTTCGCCGTCGTCTACGACTCCGTGCAAAAGTACAAGGGGCTGACCGATCCGCCGAAGGAGCTGGTCAAGGACGAGCAGTGGAGCGTGGACGTGCCGTTCCCGCTGCCCGCCGTCGGCGCCAAGGTGAAGGTCACCGGCAAGTACGGCTTCTCGTTCGGTCGCTCCTCGACCGGCATGGTCTCCGACCCGGAGATGGGCGTGCTGACCTACGCGCACCTGGAAACCCTCGAGCCGCCGACCGCGCCGGCGACCCTCGTGAAGAAGGGTTCTTCCTGACGTCAGGCCTCCCGTCGCGCGGTCGTTCCTGACGTCAGGAGCGGTGCGCCGCCGAGGGCCGCTTCGAGCTGGCCGCGGCTGATCAGCGCCGCTTGCCCCTCGAGCAGCCGGACCAGCTCGCCGCGCTCGTGATCGGCGAAGGTGCGCGCCGCCTCGCCTAGCCAGGTGAGCGCCATGCGGGCACCCGCCGCGCGGGCGAAGCGCCCTTCCGGCGTGCCTCCCGAGCGTCCCAGCGCCTCGTCGGTGGCGCTGAGCGACGACTCGGCCCAGCCGAGCGCGCGATCGCGCAGGACGTCCGCCGCCACGTGAGCGGCCGCACCGGCGCGCCCCTGCAACAGCAGCAGGGTGGCCCGCCCGAGCGCGTCGTCGACCAGCTCGCGGGGCTGCGCGGCGAGCGCGCGCAAGGCGAGCGTGCGGCCGGCCGGCGAGGCGACGAGGCCGAGCGTCGACGGCGACCAGACGAACCCCGGCTGCGTGGGCGTGGCCACTCGCGCCGCGTTGGCCAGATCGGTGAGCGGCGTCGCCTGGAGCAGGGCGCGGAGCGCCGAGGCGAAGGCCACGACCGGCACCGCCGAGCCCTCGTCCGGCAGGGAGGTCAGCGGATGCGAGGTGCGCTCGACCTGCACCTGGCGCAGCTCCGGCCAGGCGGTGAGGCGGTGCGGCGGCGGTTGCCCGCGAAAGAGCGCGTGACCGGTCCACCAGCTCACCTTGGCGTCGACCCGCGCCAGCGTGAAGAGCCGCGAGAACCAGGTGTGCCGCGCGACCGATTCGCCCAGCGTCGTCGGCAGCGGGACGCGCTCGAGCGTCGCCTCCACCATCCCCAGTAGCCGGCGCGGTCCACCGCGGCGCAGCGCCGTGTTCCACCCCGGGTGGGTCGACTGCACCAGGTCGTGGAGCGCGGCGGCCATCGCCCACTCCGGCCAGCTCGGCTCGGGAAGCCGGTCGAGCGGCAGCAGCTTGCGGGCGACGCGCACCCGGGCGAGCTCCACGTGCGCCACCAGATCGATGTCGCCCAGCCGCCGCTCGATGACGTGCTCGGGAGACTCGCTCCCCGGTCGCGGCCCCAGCGCCAGCGCCACGCGCGTACCGATGGCGCGCCCCGGCTTCACCTCGCCGCCGATCACCGACGGCGCCCAGAACTCGTTGAAGAGGCGCTCGGCGACCGAGCCGGTGAGGCTCTGCCACTTCGCCTTCTTCTTCGCCGTCCAGGTCTCGCTCACGGGGGCGCTGCGCTCACGGTCCCAGCGCGGGTATGTGACCCGTGGGCGCCGGTGGCTCGTCCTTCACGGGCGCGGCATCTCCGAATGGGAACGCGCCGAGCGGCTCGAGCGCGATCTCCGCCGGCTTCTCCGCCAGGGTCAGCTCGATGGTCTCGGCCACCAGCGGCTCCCATGGCTGCGCCTCGACGAGCGAGGTCTCGAGCGGCGCGAACGCCGACTCCTCGATGGCCACGGCGCGCACACCGCCGGCCTGTCCAGCGACCGCCACGCCGCGCGGCGAGAGGAACACCGCGTGCCCCGCCGGCGAGCCGAGCGCTCTGTGCAGCACATCGGGCGCCACCGCCGGCATCACGTCGTAGCCGGCCGGCACGTACAGACCGGC
>JAMFST010000723.1 GCA_026225435.1 Labilithrix luteola | reverse complement strand
GGCGGCCTCCGCCAGGTGCGCGCTCCTCGGAGCCACCACGCGCACGACGCTGGCCGCCAGCGCCGGTAGCGCGAAGAGGTACGCCGTGCCGGGCGCGAAGTACGCCCCGGCCGCGCCGAGCGCCGCCAGGAGCAGCCACGCCATCTGCGAAGGGATCTCGGTGTTGCCGTCCCGCACGTAGCGCGAGAGCGCTCCGGCGAAGGCCAGCGAGACGACCGAGAGGCCGGCGAAGGCCACCAGCAGGTAGGTCGGATCGGCGACGAAGGTGGCCGGCACGAAGCCCGCCGCGCGCGCGCCGGCGAGGACCACGGTGGACAGCCCGGCCGCCAGGATGGGCGCGAAGAGGAGCGCGAAGAGCGCGCGCACGATCGCCGAGAGCGTCGGCCGCACGCGGGCAAGGGCGATCAGCGCGAGGACGACCGCGAGCCCGGCGAACCCCCAGGTGAGCTCGAGGCCCACGCGGACGGTGGTGCGATGGAGGACGTCGAACCAGGTCGACGGCGCCCCCTCACCACCGGCCGGTGCGAACGACGGATCGGAGAATGCGCGCACCAGCGAGAACGCGTTGTCCGCCTGCGCCTGCAGCGTCCGCCGATCGACCTGATCCACCGCGTCGCGCGCCGTGTGGTAGCGCGTGCCGCCGCCGATGAACGCGAGGTTCGCGCCGGTGACCCCGCCATGCGCGCGGAACACGGTCAGGTCCGTGCTGTTGGGCATGTGGGCGTAGATCGTCGCCAGGAGCGAGCTGGTGACCGGGTGCGCGAGCGAGCTCGCCGCCGCGCGAGAGACCGCGTCGCTGTCGCCGATCACCTCGAAGAGGAGGCTGTCGCCGGAGGTGCCGCGCGCTTCGAGGTTCACCACCGAGCGCACGTCGCGCATCCACGGGTGCTGCTCGATGAAGGCCTGGGCGCCGAAGAGGCCGTCTTCTTCCCCCTCGTCGAAGAGGAAGCCCACCGCGCGCGAGGTCACCGGCAGCGGGGCGGCCGCGAGGAGGCGCGCCATCTCGAGGGCGATGGCCACGCCCGAGCCGTCGTCTCCCGCGCCCGGTCCGGCGGCGACCGAGTCGTAATGGGTGACCACCAGGGTCATCCCCTCGGGGCCCGGATCGCGGGTGCGCGCGAGCACGTTGTGGACATAGCTACATCCGACGGTGGCCCCGCAGACGAGCGTGTCCTGGTCGACCGGCGTGTAGCCGAGCGTCTTGAGCCGCTCGCGGAGCAGGCCGCGCACGCGGGTGGCGGCGATGCTCCCCGTGGGTCGCGGCACACCGTCACCGGCGATTAAGTTCAGCGCGGCGGCGACCCGGTCGGCCGACACCTCGTTGGGCGGCGTGCTCGCCCCCTTGGCCGGTGGCAACGCGCTCGCGCGGATCACCATCCAGGCGCCGAGCCCGAGGACGAGGAAGGCCACTATCGCGGTGAGGGCGGGGATGCCTTCGCGGAGTGACATCCGCCACGGCGTCCCTTTGCGGGGGCGGAAGAACGGCTTGAACTTCTTCGGCCGCGGCCCCTTGCGCGCAAACGGGCGGGTCAGCAGGGCCAGCGTCGAGATGACGCCCATGCCCAGGCCGGCCCCCCAGCCGCTGACCACCGTGCCGAGCGGCCGGCGCGGCGTCTTCGGGGTCGCCTCGGCCCCCGTCGCCTGCGCGCGCTTGTCGGTCGCGCCGGTGTCGAGCATGCCGCGCTCGGCGATCGTCGCCGGCGCCTGGCTGTCCGTCGGGCCCGGCGGCACCAGGCTGCCGAGCAGCGCCTTGCGCTCGTCGTCGAGCGGCAGCAGCTCCACCTCGCGAAGGCCGAAGCCGTCATCGGCGAGGCCTCGCATCGCCTCGAGCATCTCCACCGCGGAGGCGTAGCGGCGCGCAGGATCGCGCTCGAGCGCCTTGTGCACCAT
>JAMFST010000074.1 GCA_026225435.1 Labilithrix luteola | reverse complement strand
GGCAAGACGCGCATCGCCGGCATCCTCCGGCGCAAGGGGAAGAGCGCCTGGGTCGAGCCGGACGACACCCGCAGCCCGCCGCGCATCGAGCTGGAGAGCGCCATCGACAAGGACGCCGCCGGCAACAGCGGCAACGACGGCGACGTGGTCATCGTCGTCATCACCCGCTTCCCCGAGCAGCCACGGGAGAACCCGCTCGGCAAGCTCGAGGCGGTGCTCGGCCGGCCCGGCGAGCTGCAGGTGGAGGTCCGCAAGACGCTCGCCGTCGCGCAGATCCCCGAGCTGCATCCGCCGGCCGCCGTCGAGGAGGCCGAGGCCTTCGGCCAGACCGTCCCCGAGTCGATGCTCGTGGGGCGCGTGGATCTCACCCACCTCCCGCTGCCGACGATCGATCCCGACGACGCACGCGACCACGACGACGCCGTGTGGGTCGTGCGCACGCCCAAGGGGGGTTTCCGCGCCTGGATCGCCATCGCCGACGTCAGCAGCTACGTCATCCCGGGCAACGCCATCGACGTCGACGCCGAGTCGCGCGGCTGCAGCGTGTACCTCCCCGACCGCGCCATCCCCATGCTCCCGCGCGCGCTCTCGTCGAACCTGTGCTCGCTGCTCCCTGACGTGATCCGCCTGTGCCTCTGCGCCGAGGTGGAGCTCGACGCGAACGGGATCATCCTCGAGACGCAGCTGCACCGCGCCTTCATGAAGAGCCGCGCGAAGCTGACCTACGGTGGCGTCGCCCGCGCGCTCAAGTACACCGACCAGCCGCCGGTGCAGCCGCAGGCCGAGGAGATGGTGGAAGACCTCAAGGTCGCCGCCGAGCTCTCCCGCCTGCTCCGCGGTCTGCGCATGAAGCGCGGCGCGCTCGACTTCGAGCTCCCCGAGCCCAAGGTGGTCCTCGACGACGACGGCCACCCCATCGACATCACCCGCCGCTCCAACGACCCGGGGATGAAGAAGGCCTACTCGCTCATCGAGGAGCTGATGCTGCTCGGCAACGAGGTGGTCGCGCAGTGGATGGTGCAGAACGACCTGCCCACCATCTTCCGCGTCCACCTCCAGCCGGACGAGACCAAGCTGCAGAAGCTCTCGGTCATGTGTGAGGAGCTCGGCGTCCCCTTCGAGATGGACGACGTGCGCGACCCGGTCCGCCTGGCGGCGCTGCTCAAGTCGTTCAGCAAGCACCCGCTCGCCAACGTGCTCAACATGCTGCTCCTCCGCGCGATGAAGCAGGCGGCGTACGACCCGGTCAACCGCGGGCACTTCGGGCTCGCGTCGAAGGCGTACCTCCACTTCACCAGCCCGATCCGTCGCTACCCGGATCTCGTGGTCCATCGCACGGTGCACCAGAAGCTGCTCGGCAAGCCGATCTCGCGCTCGGACGAGGCCAAGGAGATCATCGCGACGGCGGCGCTCACCAGCTCGCAGAACGAGCGGCGGGCGATGGAGGTCGAGCGCGAGGTGGTCGATCTGTACCGCTGCGTGCTCATGCGCGACCGCATCGGCGAGCGCTACGAGGGGACGATCACCGCGGTGGTCGGCTCCGGCGTGTTCGTGGTGCTCGACGATCCGTTCGTCGACGTCATGGTGAAGCTCGAGGACCTCGGAGGCAGCGGCACGCAGGCGCGCTGGGAGGTCGACGACAGCGGCCTGCGCGTCGTCTCGTCGCGCTCCGGTCAGTCGATCGGCCTGGGCGACAAGCTCGTGGTCGAGATCATCGACGCCGCCATCCTCCGCCGCACGGTGTACGGACGCCGCGTCCCTGGACTCGAGGACACGCGCGCCGACCGCGGCGCCGGCAACTCGGGCAGCGACGGCGACAGCAGCACCGACAGCCGCGGCGGCACCAGCATCGCCGACGCCCGCCCCCGCCGCCCCAAGTTCGTCGAGGTCGACAAGCCGGGCCGCCGCACCCCCAAGCCGGACGACCGCCGCAAGCCGCGCACCGGCGACGCCCCGAAGGCGAAGAGCGGAAAGAGCAGCAGCGGCGGCGGCGGGAAGTTCGGCGCGAAGATCAGCACCAGCGGGAGCAAGCCCGGCGCGGGCGGCGGATCCGGTGGTGGGGCCGGCGGGCGGAAAAGCGGGGGGAAGAAGAGTGGCAAAGCCGGTGGCAAGAGTGGCGGCAAGAAGCGGCGGTAAGACTCGGGCAAAGGGGGCAAGCGGGTACACGGCCTACGCCCTCGCCGGCGACGGTTCGCGTCGCGCGCTGGATGCCCAGGCGATCGTGGTCGACACCGGCGCGGGGCGCTTTCGCATCGACCTCCGCGCCATCACGCCCATGATGGCGGGGCGACTTCACGTGCAGGTCGACGGCGATGGGTCGCTCACACTCGGGCCAGGAGACGGCAATTCGGCCTACCTCGGCGTCTTCCGCATCCACCACGACGAGGACGAGACTTCATGAAGGCGCAACCGACGGTGCCGCCGTACAAGGTGTTCGTCCTGGGAAAGAAGGGCAAGCGTGAGCCTCTCGAGGCGCGCGGGCTCATCGTGGAGCTGCGGCCGGGAATCGAGGTCGAGATCGCTCTGGCACCGCACCCGAACTTCGCCGGCGAGCTGATCATGTTCACGCCGCCGACGCGACGAATGCGGACATTGTACAAGCAGGGCAAGGTCGACTCGTTCGAGACGAGCTTCGGAGCCGAGAACGTCCTCCACGTCCGCGTCGTGCGGCGGATTGCATCGCGCAAGAAGTGAGCTGCGGCCAACCCGGGGAGGCCTGATCTGGTCAGGCGGCGGAGCGGGCGCGCAGCTCCTGGAGGATCTGCTCCACCAGCTCCGGGGTGGCGCCGAGCGGCAGACCGCGCGCGTTGTCGATGCGCGCGGGGATCTTGTACCGGTCCATCCGCTCGCGCAGCACCGTCATCTGTCGGCTCAGCTCGTCCGCCGCCGCCGCCACCTCGTTGCTCTGCTGGCTGCCGGCCTGGGCCGCCGATGTCGCCTGCCGCATCGAGCTCGTCACCGACGCCAGGGCACGCGACTGCTCCCCGCTCGCGCTCGCGATCTCGCCGGCCAGGTCCACCACCTTCGTCACGTTCACGACGATCTCGCGCAGCGAGCTCCGGGTGCTGTCGGCGATGCGCACGCCCTGATCCACCTTGCTGCCCGAGTCCTCGATCAGCTCCGCGGTCTCCTTCGCCGCCTTCGCGCTCCGCTCCGCCAAGCTGCGCACCTCCTGGGCGACCACGGCGAATCCCTTGCCGTGACGACCCGCGCGCGCAGCTTCCACCGCCGCGTTCAGCGCCAGCAGGTTCGTCTGGAACGCGATCTCGTCGATCACCTTGATGATCCGCGCGATCTGGCTCGACGAGCCGTTGATGGCACCCATCGCCTGGGTCATCTGCTCCATCCGCTGCTCGCCGCCGCTCGCCGCCAGCGACGTGTCGCTCACCAGCCGGTTGGCCATCGCCGCGTTGTCCGCGTTCGCTTTCACGCCTTGCGCCACCCGCGCCAGCTCGCTCGACGAACGGTCCACTCCTTCGTTCAGCTGCAGCGACGACTGCGACATCATCTGGCTCGTCCCCCGCAGCTGCACGGACGCCTGCCCCACCTGCTCGATGACCCCCTTCACGTAGCGGAACGAGTCCGACGTCGAGTCGAGAAGACGATTCATGCTCTCACCGACCGAGCGCATCGCCCCCTGGTAGCGCCCGACGGCGATGCGCTGGGCGAGATCACCGTCGACCGCGGCGGTGATCAGCGTCTCCATCGCGAGAACCGCCTCCTTCTCCTCGTGGACGTTCTTGAGCGCGCCGGCGATGCGCAAGGGGACGCCTCGTGGGTCACGGATGCTCGCCCCGGTGAAGCGGAACCAGCGATACTCGCCGCTCTTGAGCTGCTGCCGGTAATCGATGATGCAGGGCGTCTTCCCCGAATGATCGTCGAGGTGCGCCGCGAAGGCGGTGAGGACGCGTTCCCGGTCGTCGGGGTGGATGCGCGACGACCAGCTCCCCACGACGTTGGGAAAGTCGTTCTCGTCCTGGAAGCCGAGAATGTGGCGAAACTGCGGCGCCCACCAGATCTCGTTCCGGGGATTCACCGGATCGCTGGCGACGACCGACATGTCGAAGAAGCCGACGTTGGAGGCCAGGTGGATCAGCTCGTCGCGTACCTCGATGTCGCGCTGCCAGTCGAGCGAAGCCTTCTCCTGGTGGATGTCGCGCAGGGAGCAGACGCAGTGCGTGGCGGCCCCGACGGCATCGCGCTCCGTGCAGATCGTCAGCCGCAGCCATCGTCCCGCGGAGCCCGGTAGGGTGCTGCGGTACTCGAAGTCGCGAAGCGTCCCGCCGCTACGGTCCGCGATGTGCGCGGCGAGCTC
>JAMFST010000722.1 GCA_026225435.1 Labilithrix luteola | reverse complement strand
GCGCCCTCCGGGGAGACCGCCACGATCTTCGTCGTCCGCGGATTTCCCGCCAAGGCGAAGGTGAAGGATCCCATCGGGCGCCTCGGCGAGCTGCTCGCCTACGAGGGGCTGATGGGCGAGGAGGGGCTCGCGCGGGCCCAGGTGCGCTTCGACGAGCAGGTGGCCGCCGGCAATCCCAAGCTCGCCGGGCAGACCTACCTCGAGATGGGCCTCATCGACGAGGCCACCCTGCGCATCGGACTCGCCCGGCAGATCACGCAGAAGATCGAACATTTGTTCAATTGGCCGCCGGAGACAACCTTCGCGTACTTCGACGGGGTCGACCTCCTGGCCGACTACGGGCCGGCGCCGGTGACGATGATCGACCCGCTGCCGCTGGTGTGGAGCTCGGTCCGCGACTTCCCCTCCTGGGACCACGTGAACGTGGCGCTGACCCGTCTCGGCGGCAACGCGGTGAAGCTGGCCGAGCGAGCGGTGGTCGAGCGCCTCGACCTGGCACCGGCCGAGAGCGACCTGGTGAGCGATCTGCGGACGCGCCCGATGCGTCTCGGCGACCTCACCACCAACCCGCACGTCACGCCCAGCGTGGGGCAGCTGCTCCTCTACTGCCTGCTCATCACCAAGCAGCTGCAGATGGTGATGGCGACCGACGACGGGGAGGAGGAGGTGCCGGCCGCCCCCAGCTCGAGCACCATGCCGGTGGCGAACTCCAGCATGCCGGCCAGCGCGACGGCGTCGAGCATGCCGGGCGCCATGACGCCGATCCCCTCGACGCAGAACAGCCCGGGCACGCAGGTCGCGCGGGTGCAGCTGGCCAAGAGCAAGACCACGACGGGCCTGCCGCGCGCCGCGGTGGAGGAGCACCACGCGCCCATCGTCCGCATCGACGGGCGCATCGCCACGCCCATGCCGGGGCGGCTCGGCGCGGTGTCGAGCGAGCACCATCCGCTGGTGCCGGCGTACACCCCGTCGCAGGCCGCGCCGTCCGCGCCCCCGCCGCCGATGCCTGCGTCGTCGATGGGTGGTGGTGGCGCCGGCGGCATGACGCCGATCCCGTCGTCGATCCGCTCGCCGCCGCCGTCGTCGGCCCCCGCCGCTCCGTCGTCGTCGCACAGCATGTCGTCGCCGCCTCCGTCCGGTCGCGGCTCGAAGCCGCCTTCGGTCCCGTCCTCGAGCCGCATCTCTGCGCCGCCGACGCCGGTGTCGCCGAATGCGCCCGGCTCGGTCGGCTCGTTCAACCGTCTCTCCTCGCCCCCTTCCGCGCCGTCGTCGCGATCGATGATCCCGCCGTCGTCGAGCTCGCGCGCCCCTGGGCCCGCGTCCAAGCCGCCGCTCACCCCGGAGCAGGCGGCGGTGCGCCAGCGCATCGTCGACAAGGCCGGCAGCATCGGCTCGTCGAACTACTTCGAGATCCTCGGCGTCGCCCAGATGGCCACCAGCGAGGAGATCCAGGCGGCCTTCGTCTCGCTCGCCAAGATCTGGCACCCCGATCGCCTGCCGGCGGTCCTCGCCGACGTGCGCAGCGAGTGCTCCCGGGTGTTCTCGTACATCGGCGAAGCGCACTCGACGCTCATCGATCCCAAGCGCCGTGCAGAATACATGCACCTCCTGCGCGAAGGGGGCGCGACGCCGGACGACCAGGAGAAGATGGCCATCCTCCTGGGCGCGGCCACCGACTTCCAGAAGGCGGAGCACTTCCTCAAGCGCGGCGACAACAAGAAGGCCGAGGAGCTGGTGAAGAAGGCGATGGCCGCCGATCCGGATCAGCCGGAGTACCTGGCCGCGCTCGCCTGGCTCGAGGCGATGAAGCCGGAGAACCAGGACGAGGACTCGACGATGCGGCGCATCGCCATGCTCACCGAGGCGCTGAACAAGAATCCCAAGTTCGAGAAGGCGGTCTACTACCGGGCGATGCTGTGGAAGCGCCTGGGGAAGGAACGCGACGCGATGAACGACTTTCGCCTCTCGGTCGATCTCAACCCGCGCAACATCGACTCGGCGCGCGAGATCCGCCTGCACAACATGCGGCGCGACTCGAAGGCGCCGGGCGGGCGCGGCTCCACCAAGCCACCGCCGGCAGCCGCCGCGCAGCTGTTCGGAAAACTGTTCAAGAAGTAGCGTCCCCGTGCAACAAGGGGAGCCCTGGTGCAGGAAGCAGGGCTGAACGAGGTAGCGCCGGCCGCGAGACGTTGGTGGAACCAGGCAGAGTCGCGGTCCGCGCGGCTCCTGGTGCTCGCCTTGCCGGTGGTGCTGCTCGGCGCCTTCGCCATCAAGCGGCGCTGGATGGACGACGACGGCTTCATCAACCTGCGGGTGGTGCAGAACCTGCTCGCCGGTCGCGGACCGGTCTACAACGTCGGCGAGCGCGTCGAGGTGGGGACGAGCCCGCTGTGGATCGCTCTGCTCGCGCTCCTCGGGATGCTCCGCATCCGCCTCGAGTACCTGGCGGTGTACCTGGGCATCGCCGGCGCCGTCGGCGGGGTCATCGCCGGCATCAAGGGCTCGGTCGACATCGACCGCCGCCCGCGCGACGACTCCTGGTCGACCGTGGCGCCCCACACGCTGACCATCCCGGTGGGCGCGCTCACCCTCGCGGTGCTGCCGCCGTGCTGGGAGTACGCCTCGTCGGGGCTGGAGACCGGTCTCACGTTCGCGTGGCTCGGCATCTCCTTCGCGCTCCTGGTGGCGGCAACGGACGCTCGTGCGACTCGCCGCCGCCTGCTGCTCACCGCGCTGGTGCTCGGCCTCGGTCCCCTGGTTCGCCCGGAGGCGGCGCTGTACAGCGCGGCGATGCTGGTGCCGCTCGCGCTGCGTGAGCGGCGGACGGTGGCGGGGGATCTCGTCGGCGGGCGGCAGCGGGTGCTCTTCATCGCGGCGCTGGCCGCGGTCGCCCTGGCGTTGCCCGTCGCCTACCAGATCTTCCGCATGGGGTATTACGGCGCGCTCGCGCCCAACACCTCGATCGCCAAGGAGTCCACCCTCGTCTACTGGAAGCAGGGGATCTGCTACGCGACGAACTTCTTCGGCCGCTACCGTCTCGGCTGGCCGCTCCTGCTCGCGGCCGGGTTCCTCTTCCTCCGTCTGCGCGATCTCCTCCAGCGGCAGCAGCGCGCGCTCGCCGCGGCGCTCGTTCTCCTGGCGCTGGCGGCGACCATCCACGCTCTGTACATCGTGCGCGTCGGCGGCGACTACATGCACGCGCGCATGTTCCTGCCGGTGATGTTCGCCGCGCTCCTGCCGGTGATGACCGTGCAGATCGATCTCGATCGGAGCAAGCAGGCGATGGCGCTGGGCGTCTTCTCGCTGGCCATCGTCCCCTGGTGGATCCTGTGCGGGACGCACCTGCGCGTGCCACGGGAGAACCAGTGCGGCATCGGCGACGAGCACGGCTGGTACGTGCGCGAGGCCAAGGTGGCTCACCCGATCCGCATCGAGGACTACACCAAGCACGACTTCGGCAAGATCGGCCGCGATCTCCTCGAGGCGGTGAACAACCGCTGCCCCGATCACGCCAGGTGCCGGCAGCTGTTCTTCGGGGAGCGCGAGCACGGCAACCTGTTCCCCTGGCGCGCGCAGATGCCGGTCGCACCCGAGATCGATCCGCGGGTGCAGGCGGTCGTCACGGCGACGGCCATCGGCATCGTCGGCTACCAGCTGCCGCTCGACTATCACCTGGTCGATCAGCTGGGGCTGGCCGATCCGGTGGCCGCGCGCGTCGAGCTGAAGGAGCGCGCGCGACCGGGGCACGAGAAAGACCTGTTCAACTCCTGGGTGGTCGCGCGCTTCGGCGCTCCGATGCCGGACGAGGACGTGAGCGTGAAGGCCGCCCGCCGGGCGCTCGCCTGCGGCCCGCTGGCCGAGCTGCAGGAAGCGACCCGCGGACCTCTCACCGTGCACGGCTTCTTCACCAACCTCCGTCGCGCCTACGCGCTGCAGAAGCTGCGCATCCCGCCGGACCCGTTCGACGCGGAGGCCGAGCTCTGTCACGTCCCCGAGCCCGACGTGGACACCGCGGGCGGCACCGGCGGCAACACCTATCGCTGGCAGTGCCCCGAGGGGCAGAGCGTCACCAGCATCAGCGGCGCGCTGGCCAACGCGCCCACTGGGACAGCCGGGGACGACGGCAAGGAGGGGGTGCCCGAGCGGGTCATCTACGTCCGCCTGCACTGCGCCGGCCCCGCGGCGAGCGGCCATGCGCACAAGGACAGCCCCGTCCTCGGCAAGGAGCACGAGTCGAACTTCGAGCTCGCCTGCCCGCCGAATTCGGTCGCCGTCGGCATGAGCGGACGCGCCGGCGACAAGATCGAGGAGCTCGGCCTCGCCTGCGCCAAGGTCGACGCCACCGGCGCGCTCGGGGAGGTGGTCCACACCGGCAAGATCGGCGGCGGCGGCGCGGACACCTTCGACATGTCCTGCGACGCACCGAAGCGGATGATCGGGGTGCTCGGTCGGGCGGGCGATTGGCTCGACTCGCTCGGTCCGGTGTGTAACTAGCGCCGCCCGATGCTCGGGGTGGGCCACTGGTCACTGATCGTGCACGCCGCGCTGCGGTGGTCGGCGCCGGCAGAATGTCCGCAGGAAGACGTGGTGCGCGCGCGGCTCGCCGCCACGGCCGACACTCCGCTGGCCGGCGGCGCGAACGCCGACGTCACCGTGACCCGTGACGCGCAAGGGCGTTACGTCGCCACCATCGCCGTCCGAGAGGCGCGGGGCGACATCGGGCTGCGCACGCTGCAGGAGTCCACGTGCGACGTGCTGGCCGACGCGGTCGTGACCGTCCTGGGCCTCAGCCTCGAGTCTCCGGCGGCGCCCCCGCCGCCGGTGGTGAAGCCCGCTCCGGCGCCGGCGAGAATCCCGGAAGCACCGCTGCCCAACGCAGCGTCACGTGAGCCTGCGGCGCCGGCCGATCTCCACTTCGCCGCCGGTCTCCTGGTCAGCATGGATCAGGGCACGCTGCCTGCGATTGCGGTCGGCGGCGGGCTCGAGGTCGCCTGGTATCCCCTGCCCAGGCTGCGAATCGAAGCCTCCGTCCTTCGCTGGATCGGTCAATCGTCGTCGGTCACCGCATCGTCCGGCGGTACGTTCGACCTCACCTCGGGCACCTTGCGCGCCTGCTGGTCGCCCCTCGGCGAGACCTTCACGTTCGGACCTTGTGTCGGGCTCGACGTCGACCACGTCGACGCTGCGGGCTACGGCGCGAGCGACCTCGTGGATACCGACGCGACCTGGTGGGCGCCGTCGATCGGCGCCCTCGTCCGCTGGCAACCGCTGCGTCGCCTCGCGATCACCGGACTCGCCGACGTCGCCTTTCCCCTCACCCGGCCGACGTTCGGGATCGAAGGCGCAGGCGCCATCTACACGCCGAACGTGGCCGCCCCGCGGGGGCAGATCGCCGCCGAGGTACGATTTTGATCACGGAGACGCTCACCCCCGGCCAATGCGCGTCGATGGAGTCCTTCGCCGAGCGCCTGCCCGAGACGGAGCCGCACTCTCCGCGGCTCGCCCGGCCGCAGTTCGCGCAGGTCTACGAGGAGCACTTCGCCTTCTGCTGGCGCATGGCCAAGCGCCTCGGCGTGCCCGACGCGAGCGTCGACGACGTGGTGCAGGACGTCTTCCTCGTGATCCATCGGCGCCTCGACGACTACGACGGTCGCGCGTCGGTGCGCACCTGGCTCTTCGGCATCCTCGCCCACGTGATCCGCGACTTTCGCCGTCGCTACCGGCGCAAGGAGGGGCGCCACGTCCCGCCAGCGCCGGATTCGAGCGCGGATGCTACCGCCACGTCGTCGGCGACACCGGCGGCGCTGGCCGAGCATTCGGAGCGGGTCGCGCTGCTCAAGCGGCTCCTCGACGAGCTCGAAGACGGCAAGCGCGAGATCCTCGTGCTCGCCTACCTGGAACAGATGACGGTGCCGGAGATCGCCGAGCTGCTCGATCTCAACCTGAACACCGCCT
>JAMFST010000721.1 GCA_026225435.1 Labilithrix luteola | reverse complement strand
CTTCATCGTCCCGCACCGGAGCTTCCGCAGGCGCGGCAGGATCCTCCGCCGTCGGAGAGCGATCTGCGGGGCGACACGCACTTCAAGGGGAGCCTCGCCGTGACGGCCATTCGCGATCGCGCCGGGGTCCAGGAACGGTTCACCGGCCCGTTCGCCGTGCGCCCCGACGATCGCCTGCGGGTCGAGGTGGCCGTCGATCACCCGATGCCCCTCTCCATCGGTCTGCTCTTCGACGACGGATCGTGGACGCCGCTGCTGACGCCGGTGGACCTGTCGACGGGGACGCACCTGTCGGATCTCGCCGCGCGCTTCGACGCGACGCCCACCGACGCCGAGCTCCTCGCCGGCTCGCCCGAGGAGGTCACGCGGGCCCGCGCGACGCACCGGTTCGAGGGTATCCTCGCCTGGCGGATCGACAGCAGCTCGAAGGCCCACGACGACTGAGACGACCGAGACATGATCCGCGCATGACCCGACGGCTCGCCGCCGCGTTGCTCTCGCTGTCGCTCCTGCTGGCGCTCGGCCGGTCGGCGCGCGCCGATCCTCTGCGACTGCTCGTCGCGGTGAGCACCGCCAACGGCGCGCCGGGTGAGCTGCCGCTGCATCACGCGGCCGACGACGCGCAGCAGGTGCAGACTGTGCTGACCAGCCTCGGCGGCTTCCGCGCGAGCGATTCGATCCTCCTGGCCGATCCCACCCTCGCCCAGCTCGACGAGGCGATGAGCCGCATGCGCGTGCTCGCCGGAACGCACGCGCCCGGGGAGGTCACCTTCGTCTTCTACTTCAGCGGCCACGGCGATCGCGACCGCATCCACCTGGGTGGCGAGACGCTCGACGTGGCCACGCTGGCGGCGCAGGTGCGCGCGGTCCCGGCGGGGCTGCGGGTCCTCGTCACCGACGCCTGTCGCTCGTACCCGACGAGGATGAAGGGGGCGAGCAGCGAGCCCGGATTCGCCATCGCCTCTCCCGCGGGCACCACCGGCGCGGGCGTGGTCTGGCTCTTCGCTTCGGCCGACGGCGAGCCGGCGCAGGAGTCCGACGAGCTGCGCGGCGCGCTCTTCACGCACTACTGGGTGAGCGCCTTGCGCGGAGCTGGCGACGCCAACGGCGACGGCCGCGTGACCGTCGCCGAGAGCTACGACTTCGCCTACAGCCAGACGCTTCTACGCTCGGCTCGATCGAGCGGCGTCCTCCAGCATCCGGCCGCGGTGTACGAGCTGCGCGAGGCCGCGCCGCTGGTCCTCACCAGCACGTCGGACGGCGCCACCGCGTTCAGCTTCCCGCGCGCCGCCGACGCGCACTACCTGGTCTACGCCGTCGGATCGCACGCCGTCCTCGGCGAGATCTGGGGCCGCGCCGATCGCGAGGTGGTGCTCGCGCTGCCTCCGGGCCGCTACCTGGTCGAGCGCCGCCTCGGATCGTCCCCCGGCGGCGCCGAGATCACCCTCGGCCGGGGCGAGGTCCGCGCGCTGCGCGCCTCCGACTTTCGCGCCGTCTCCAGCGAAGCGCTCGTCAGCAAGGGGGGCGAGGTGGTCCTGCGGCCCGACGAGCTGAGCCTCGAAGGGGGAATCGGCTCGTCGCGCATCGCCGGCTTCGGCAAGCAGATCGGGCTGCGCTACGGGCACTCCTTCGGCGCGTGGGCGCTCGGCGCGGGTGTCACCTTCGCGCAGGGGCAGGACGAGACCAGCGCCGAGGACGTCACGCTCAAGTCGGTCGGCCTCGACGCCGTGGTCGAGCGACGCGCGCGGCTCGGCCCGTGGACCTTCGGGCTCGGCGCGGGGCTCGAGGGACGGTACCTGCACGAGGCGCTCGTCCGCACCGACGCCGCGGAGGTCGGCGCCGGCGGCTACGCGACGACCTCGCACGACAGCGCCATCGCCCCCGGCGCCCTCCTCGAGGGGCACCTCCGCCTGGCGCTCCCGTCCTCCGTCTGGATCGAGCTCGGTGCCCGCGGCGCGCTCCTCTTCCCGCAGCTCGACGGGGCGATCGGAGTCTTCCCCGACGTGCGGGTCAACCTCGGGCTCGGAATGTCCTTTTGAACAGAGCGGTCACACGCGGGTCATGCCGCCGTCGACCACGATCTCCTCGCCGGTCATGAACGACGAGTCGTCGCAGGCGAGAAAGAGGGCCGCGCGCGCGATCTCGTCGACGTGTGCCAGCCGGCCCAGGACGATCTTCTGCGCGAGCATCGCGTCGATCTGCGCGCCGACCTCCTTGCCGTAGCCCTTGGCGATGATGCCCGAGTCGGTCGGTCCCGGGCTCAGCACGTTGACCCGCACTCCGTGCGAGGCGAGCTCGGACGCGAAAGTGCGGCCGAGGGAACGCACGCCGGCTTTCGACGAACCGTAGGCGGTGTTCCCCGGCATGCCGACGTGGCCGGAGATCGACCCGTTGAGCACCACCGCGCCGCCGCGGCGAAGGAGAGGAGCGGCTGCGCGGATCGCCAGCCAGGTTCCCTTCAGGTTGATGCGGAGGATCCGGTCGAAGAGCTCCTCGCTCATCTCGATCGCCGGTTGCGAGGCGACGATGCCGGCATTGGTGAAGAGCACGTCGAGTCCGCCGGCCTTCTCCTTCACCTCGACGAACAGCCGGTTCACCTCCGCACCGTCGCCGGCGTCGGTGG